>NZ_JBQDYQ010000049.1:0-24624 GCF_052105255.1 Brevibacterium sp. | reverse complement strand
GTCTTCGTCGAGATGAACGACGTCAGCTTCCGTCCCTTGGCCACTCCCGCCTCGGCGAGGATCCACGGCGCATGGCAGATGGCCGCGACCGGTTTGTCGGCGGCGAAGAACGCCTTGACGAGGTTGACTGCGTCCTCATTCAGACGCAGGGCATCGGAGTTGAGGGTGCCGCCGGGCAGGACGAGGGCGTCGAAGTCATCGACCGAGGCCTCGGCGACGGGAACGTCGACGTCGAAGGTCTTCGCGTGCTCCCAATCGCCTTCCATCGCCTGCAGAGTCCCCTCTGAGGGGGAGACGATGACGGTCGTCGCTCCGGCCTCGTCGAGGGCTGTGCGGGGGCTGGTCAGTTCGACCTGCTCGACCCCGCGGGTGAGGAGGAACGCGATCTTCTTGTCAGAGAGTGCCATGACGGTGCTCCTTGTCGGTTGTGATTGGTGAGATTGTCGAATCTGACATGGGCTCGGCTGGCCGAAACCTCGAGGCCGACGTGCAACCCGGCCGACGCCCGCATTGGGCACAACAACGGAAAGTGCAGAGTTGTTCCAGATCGCGACGAACGGATTCCCCTGGCCGGGATGACCAGGGGAATCCGATTCGGGGATGCGAGACCCTCGAGGGGTACGTTTCGTGGGCTCGGCGGACGGCTCAGATGTTCGGGAATTCGAGGCTGTAGCCGATGCCGGACTGCGACGCCGAGGTGATCTTCACAGTGCCGTAGTGATTCTTGCCGGCAGCGGTGACGGTGCAGTTCTGCGAGCCGCTGTGGGAGAAGATCCGCAGGTCGGAGTAGCAGTCGACGGTGTCGACCGTGGTGCCCTGCTTGGCGTAGGCGTTCTTGATGTCCGCCTCGAGAACCTCGGCGGGGATCTTGCCGTTGCCGTCGGCGTCGAGTTCGACTCCGTCTTCGCCGATCCGCGGGCCCTGGTAGCCGTTGTCGGTCGTGCCGCTCGACGACGATGATCCGCTCGAGGTGGAGTCGCTCGAGGACGACGATCCGGTCGACGACGAGCCGTTCGAGGCGGAGGAGCCACTCGCCGAGGAGGCGCTGGACGAATCGGTGGATCCGCCGCTGCCGGTGGTGCCGTTGTCCGTCGTGCCGCTATCGCTCGTGCCGGACGAACCCGAACCGGCGGAGTCCGAGGTGGAGCCCGAATCCGATGCCGGTTCTTCGGCGGTCGTCTCGGTGTCCTCGGTCTGCTGCGCCTGCTGGCCGTCCTGGCCCTGTTCCTGTCCCTGGCCTTCCGGGCCGAAGGTGATGTTCATATCGCAGGCCGAGAGCGTCAGGGTCGCGGCAACGGCTCCGGCAACGGTGATGGTCTTGAGAAGTGTCTGTGCCTTCATGATCTGTTCCTGGTCTCGTGTGTAAGAGGCTGTCGGTGTTTCGTACAAGACAAGCCTCTCAGCGCGGAGCCGTGACCTGGGCCGATTCGTGTTCGGATCCGGTGACGCATGTTCCAGGACGGACACATCGGCCTATTCTGGGACTGTGTTCGATGACCGGAGCCGAAGAGATACGAGAAAACTTCTCCGCCGATGTCGAGAACACGCGTCCGGCTGCGTCCCAGACATGTCAGCGAGCACGACCCGTGCGAGCGGCACGAGACAAGGAGACCATCATGGCCAAGTACCTCATTCTCAAGCACTATCGGATGCCGGAGCAGTATATGGACTACACCCCGATGGACCAGTGGAGTCCCGACGAGGTCGACGCGCATGTGGCGTACATGAACGCCTTCGCCGACAAACTCAAGGACTCCGGCGAATTCGTCGACTCCCAGGCGCTCTCGCCCGAGGGCACCTTCGTCCGATCCGGTGGACCGGGCAAGCCTCCGGTCACCGACGGTCCCTTCCCCGAGACGAAGGACCTCATCGCCGGGTGGATGGTCATCGACGTCGAGAACTACGACCGGGCTCTCGAACTCGCCGGTGAGCTGTCCGCCGCACCGGGCAAGGGAGGAGAGCCGATCAACGAATGGCTCGAACTGCGCCCCTTCCTCGACCACGCACCCAGCGTGGACGAATGATCAGGGACGCGAACGGAGTCCGCGATGACCGATCCGGATCCCCTCGCCGAGGCGCAGTTGCATGAGCTCGTCCCCGCCGTGATCGGCATCCTCGTCGAACCCGAAACCTGGGCCGACCCCGAGGCCGACGGCGACCCGAACGCCGATGACACCCTCGACCTCTTTATCCTCTGCGCCCATCCCGACCTCAGCCCCGCCTCGGCGGTGGCACCGACCCTGCTGGCGGTGAACGGACTGACGACGAAGCAGATCGCCGCAGCCTATATGGTGCCCGAGTCGACGATGGCTCAGCGTATCAGCCGCGCCAAATCGACGATCGCAGGCTCCCGACTCAACCGTCCCGGCGACCTGTCCTCGGTCACCACCCTCTACCTCGTAATCAACGAAGGATGCGCAGAACGTCGAGGACACCGACTGTCACCGAGACGCCGATGACGGCGGTGGTCACGGTCTCGGTGGGCCGCCTCGGCGAGCGAGGTTGATCACTCCTGTCGGCAGAAGACATTCGTCGGCACCGCTGGCGAACTACGATCGAAGGGAGCACTCAGCTCACCAACCTATATCAGTGACCCCGTCACCGGGGTCCGTTCCCGATGTCGAAAGAGGCCTAACCCATTTGAGCCGCCTGCAGGAGTTCTTCCGCATCCCACCGGGCGAACGCGACCATATTCCCGCGTTCCGCATCGCCTTGGGAGTTGCCGTCCCGCTCCTCGTGCTGCTCGGCATCGACCGCCTCGACCTCGCCGTCTATGCCGCCTTCGGTGCGTTCACCGGCATCTACGCGCGCTTCGAGTCCCCACGATCGCGGACCAGACGCCAGACGATCGCGGCCGCCGTCCTCGTCGTCTGCGTGGGCATCGGCGCCCTGCTCAGCAGCCTCGGAGCCTCGGTGTGGGTGCTCGTCGTCATCACTTCGCTCGTGTCTGGCGCGGGTGCGGTCATCGCCCTGCGCTTCCGGCTCAAACCCGGCGGGTCGATCTTCTTCATCTTCGCCACCGGAGCCGTCGGATCCATTCCGGGCGGCGCATCGGTGCCGGTGGCAATGGGTGTGGCGGCCGCCTCGGCGCTGGTGTGCATCGGTCTCGGAGCGCTCGCCCACTATGCCGGCGAACGCATGCCTCCGGAGAAGGAGACCTATGTGCGGGTCGGGCTGTCGCCGGTGGGCAAGGCTGATCTGGCAGCCCACGCCGCCCGATTCACGATCGCCCCGTTCATCGCCGGAGTTCTGGGCACCCTGCTCATCGATGTGCTCCCGCTTCTGTCCCACAGCTATTGGGCGATGGTCGCCGCGGTCGCACCGATCACTCCGCCCGGTCGTTCGGCCCGTCTCAAGCGCGGCGTCCACCGGGTGGTCGGAACCCTGCTGGGCGTGATCGTCACAGCGTTCCTGCTGTCGTTTCCCACCGAGGCGTGGCAGCTGGTGGTGTGGGTGATCCTGCTGCAGTTCCTCGCCGAGATCTTCGTGCTGCGCAACTATTCGGTGGCTCTGCTGTTCATCACCCCGTTGGCCCTGCTCATGACCCAGATCGGCAGCCCCCACGCGGTTCCGGAACTGTTGGCCTCGCGTGCCATCGAAACCGTCATCGGCGCCGCCGTCGGCATGATCGTCGTCATCGTCGGCTTCAGCAGTGAGAAGAAGACGCCTGCCGAAATCGATGCCTCGCCGCATGCCGATGACGACGACTGATCCTAGGAGGACACCATGACCACCAGCACCGAGGTGCTCGCCACGCTGGCCTCGCTCGAGGACGAGAAGATCCGCGCCGTCAACGCTCGACACGGCGACGACCACGCGGTCAACCTGACGAAGCTGCGAGCCGTGGCGAAGGCCCTGAAGAAGAACGATGAACTCGCCGCCGAACTGTGGGACTCCGGTGACACTGCGGCCCGCCTCGTCGCGATCCTCATTATGCGTCCGAAGGCTTGGAGCGAAGCACAGCTCGATGAGATGCTGCGTGACTCCCGAGTCCCGAAGGTCCACAGCTGGCTGGTCAGCTATATCGTCAAGAAGTCGCCCCACGCCGAGGCGATGCGCCGGTCGTGGACCGACGATCCGGATCCCGTTGTCGCCTCTGCAGGCTGGGCGCTGACGAGCGAGCGGGTGAACCGGAAGCCTGACGGCCTCGACCTGTCCGGTCTGCTGGACGTGATCGAGGCCGAGATGGCCGATGCCCCCGAGCGCCTGCAGTGGGCGATGAACGAGACGCTGTCCTATATCGGCATCGAGATCCCGAACCTGCGGAAACGTGCCATCGACATCGGTGAGCGCCTTGGCGTGCTCCGCGACTACCCGACTTCGCCCGGCTGCACCTCGCCTTTCGCCCCGACCTGGATCACGGAGATGGTGGCTCGCAACGCGGTGAAGTGAACCGCGGCGCTGCTTCTACACGGCCGGGTGGCGGGTGTGGAAGTCAGTGACCTGCTGGAAGGCATGACCGGCGGCAAGCACCAAGGGTTCGGTGAAGTCACCGCCGACGAACTGGGCTGCCAGGGGAGTGCCCCGTTCGGTGAACCCTGCGGGCAGAGTGATCGACGGCATTCCGCAGTTGTCGATCGGTGCCGTCGGCACTGTCACCGCAGCGAACAGCTTCTGGTCGGAACCCAGGTTCGCCATCTGCGCGATCGTCGGTGAGCCGATGCCGATTCCCGGCAGCAGGAGCAGATCGATATCGGCCATGAGGGTGCGCATACGGCCGGTGAAGTCTCTCCGCGATTCGAGCAGCCGATGGTAGTCGACGGCGGAGAGTCCGCGCCCGATCTCGATGAGACCGGACAGATCGGGACCGTATTCGTCCGCTCGGGCCGGATACGTCTCCGAGTGGACTCCGGCGGTCTCGACCCCGCACAGAGCCGTCCATTCCTTGGCCGTGGCCTCAAATCCGGGAGTCTCGACATCGAGCACCCGCCATCCCAGGCCGGTCACGGTCTCGATGGTGTCTTCGAGCATCGCATTCGTCGCGGCGTCGAAATGCTCTTCGGCCAGCTTGCGGTCGAAACCGACGACCGGGGCTTCGTCGACGCGCAGCTTATTGGGGTAGTCCGGTACCGGTTCGAGCGACGTGGTGGGATCGGCCGGATCGTGGCCGGCGATGGCCCGCAGCACGATCGCGGCATCACGGGAGCTGCGGGTCATCGGCCCGATGTGATCGAGGCTGGGAGCGAGTGCGAAGATGCCGTGGCGGGAGACCCGGCCCCAGGTCGGTTTGAGTCCCGTGACGCCATTGGCCGAGGACGGAAGGCGGATCGAGCCGCCGGTGTCCGAGCCGAGAGAGGCGAAGCAGAGCCCGGCAGCAGTAGCCACACCGGACCCCGAGGAGGAGACCCCCGACCAGGTGTCGGCATCCCACGGGTTGACCGGGGTCGGCAGGTCGGGATGGTGCCCGGCGAACGCACCCTCGGTCAGACGCAGTTTGCCGAGGATGACGGCTCCGGCGGTTCGCAGTCGAGCGACGACGGTGGCATCGAAATCTGGGCGGAAGTCCGCATGGATCGTGGTGCCTGCACCGGTCGGTGCGTCGTGGGTGTTCGCAAGATCCTTCACCGCCACGGGGACACCGTGCAGATCGCCGAGCCAGTTTCCGCGGGCCAGAAGCGCATCGGCGCGGTCGGCTTCGGCGAGGGCGGATTCGGCCATGACCGTGGCGAAGGCCTGCAATCGGGGATCGAGGCTGTCAATGCGCTCGAGCATCGCCTCGGTGGCCTCGCGCGAGGTCAGCTGCCTGGTCCGGATGAGTGTCGAGACTTCGTGGAGTTCGAGGAACGGGATCTCGGTGCTCGTCGGTGTGGCCATGGTGTCTCCCTGCGTCGGTTTCCCTCACCCTATCCGATCTTCTCACCAGGGGGAACAGTGATTCTCGGGCTTATGCGCGGCCAGTTCCCGCAGCGCCTGGATATGGCCGTCGAGGCGATGCCGAGCCTCGTGGGGTTGCTGAGTTACGGTTCGCCTCGACCTGGTTGAGTCGACGGACCGTGCGGGTGGGGGTCGCGTTCACGTCGGTTCCTTGGGTTACTCGCCGGTCGGAAGACCGACGCCGCCCGGTGGTAGCAGTGCCACAGCATCGGCTGCCTTCCAATACTGAAAGTGCGTTCACCAAAGACTTTCCCATTTGCTACCTGACGGCGGCCCAGCAACCTGGCGTGGAGTTGCTGGGCCGCCGTCACGTAGCAATTAGCAGGTAGTAATTAGAGGGAGGCGGCGACTGTGGCGGCTAACTCCGTGGCCCTTTCGAGATGTTCCTCGGTGACCTCGCCGGTGAAGATGAGCGGATCGAAGGCGAGCTTCCAGCCCAGACCCGTGGTGATCTGCTTCATCGCAGTCTCGGCGCCGGTCGTGTCGTAGCCGCCGTGGATCCAGTAGGAGAACGGTCTGCCGGCGGTCGGCTCGCGCACCGCGTCATAGGTGGTGTCGAAGAAGTGCTTGAGGGCACCGGAGATATAGCCGAAGTTCGCGGTCGTGCCGAGCACATAGGCATCTGCGGCGAGCACATCTTCGACGCTCGCCTCCAGGGCCGGACGGACAGTGACGTCGATGTCGCCGAGCTCGGGCATGCGCAGTCCGGATTCGGCCGCCTCGGCGATCTGCGCTGTGGCGGCGGAGGGGGAATGATGGACGAGCAGAACGTTGACCATGGCCCCACCCTAGCCCCGGCCGGTGACTTCCGTCAGCTGCCATGTCTACAGTGGAGCCATGGCAGTCATCTTCGACCCCCTGCGCGGACGCGTGCGTCCCGAAGCCAGCCACACCGATGCCGCGATCATCGACGTGCTCACGAAGACCTATTCCGATGCGGACTGGGCGGTGCTCACCGGCGCGGGAATGAGCACGGACTCAGGCGTCCCAGACTACCGCGGACCGGATTCCCCGCCGCGGAAGCCGATGACGATCCAGACCTTCCTCTCCCACCCTGACCAGCGTGCCAGGTACTGGGCGCGATCATGGATGGGCTGGCCGCGGATGCGCAACACCCAACCGAACCAAGCCCACCTCGCCCTGGCCGAGCTGTCCGTGGCCGGAATCATCACCCAGAACGTCGACGGACTCCATCAGGCCGCTGCCGAGGCGGTCGCCGCCGACCGCGGGAATGGCGCCGGAACGCCGGCGCCGAGTCCCGTCATCGACCTCCACGGCAGCCTCGACCGAGTGATCTGCCTGAGCAACGGGCACCTGTTCGACCGCGACTGGGTACAGCGGAGACTGAGCGAACTCAACCCGGACTTCGCCGAGCAGGTCGGCATCGACCCCATCGACGTCGAAACCGCACCCGACGGCGACGTCGAACTCGAGGACACCGCCGGATTCGCAGTCCTCGACTGCCCCGAATGCGGTGGACTGCTCAAACCCGATGTCGTCTACTTCGGCGATTCCGTCCCGGCCGCCAGGGTCCAGGCAGCCAATCGGATCGCCGACGGAGCCGCAGGTCTCGTGGTGCTCGGGTCCTCGCTGGCAGTGCTGTCGGGACTGCGGTTCGTCCGGACCGCCGCGAAGGAAGGCAAACCCGTCGTCATCGTCACCGACGGGCCGACCCGCGGGGACGAATTCGCCGACTTCCGTTCGATCTCCCGCGTCGCCGACTTCGTCACCGCGTGGGCAGGCCGGTGAGGCGATCGGGCGGCGAATCGGCCAGGCGTCCAGGAGAGTCCAAGGCGGGAATGGAAGACTGAGGATCATGAGAGACAATCTGGCTCGCGCAGAACGACTGCGCCTTGTCGACACCGCCCGCCGCGCCGGGGACGACGCCCCCACTCTGTGTGAGGGGTGGACGGTCAGGGACCTTGCCACCCACCTCGTCATCCGCGAACGTCATCCCCGCGCTGCTGCGGGCATCTTCATGCCGAAGTTCTCCGACCGCCTGCAGGCGAAGGAAGACGAGTACGCCGAGATGCCGTTCAGTCGGCTGCTCGGACTCGTCGCCGCGCCGCCGAAGTGGACCCCGGGCGCCCTGCCGGGAGTGGAGACGGTGATGAACACGACCGAGTTCCTCGTCCACCATGAAGACATCCGCCGCGCCGCGATCGAATGGATTCCGCGTCGGCTGTCGAAAGCAGAGACCGCGACCGTCTGGGCACAGACGAAGGTGGCCCTCCTGCCCTACGCGGCGAAGGCGAAGGGTCTCGTGACGATCGAAGCTCCGGGCTTCGGTACCCGCACAGCGGGGAAGAAGGACAGCGGTGAGGCCACGACGATCACCGGGGCACCTCTCGAGCTGCTTCTCTATCTCATGGGACGAGAAGACCACGCACTCGTCGACGTGCACTGAACTTCGGGAAAACCCCCTCCAGGTCGGGGGATTGGTCCCTGTCGGTGTCCGGTGAAGTCTTCCTAGGCTGGTGCCAACAGCCGATACAGAGGAGACCAGCACCATGAACGCAGCACCCGGCCCGACTCCCGATCAGTTCGATCAGACCTCCGCGGGCCAATACCCCCACCCGTCCGCCGGACAGTACGAAGCACCGCAGAATTATCCGACGCAGAATCGCTACGGCCAGCGCGCCGAGGAGGACCCGGGCAAGGTGCTCGGCATCGTCTCGCTCGTGGCGAGTCTGTCGACCTTCCTCGGATTCAACTTCATCGGACCCGTCATCGGCATCATCACCGGACACATGGCGCGCAAACGCTCACAGGAAGCAGGGTTCGAAGACAACGAGATGGGCAAATGGGGCTTCATCTTGGGACTTGTCTTCCTCGGACTCCTCGTCCTCGGATGGGCACTCGGAATCTCCTTCGGCATCGTCGGCGGCCTGGCCAGCCTCATCGCCGGCTGATCCCGACAACGAGGCAACACCGAGAGAGGAACGGCAGAGGGCCGACCCGCTAGGGTCGGCCCTCTGCCGCAGTCGGACGCCGTTGTGAGAAGCCCGTGTCAGACGAATTCAGTATCCGACCCAGGCTCCGCGTTCCTGATCGAGCACCCTCGGGTGCAGCAGCGTCGAAGCTTCGACCGTGCCCACAGACGCGCGATCACGGTCCGGTGGGAACGTCGTCGAGGCGGCGAGCACCTCGGCGGTGGCGAACTTCAACCCGTCCGGAGCATCATCGGCCACGGTCACTTCGGGGTCCTTGCCGCCGAGATCGGCGAGGAAGTATCCCCAATCACCGAAACTGGGAACATCGACGTGGTACGGAGTCGTCGACAGTCCCGCCTCGGCGACGGCCTCCCCGATGCCCCAATAGGCTTCAGGGGCGAAATAGGGGGAGCCGGCCTGAACGACAAGGCGCGCCTCCGGGGACATCACCTGGCGGATGAGTCCGTAGAACTCGATGCTGTAGAGCTTCGACGTCGCGACGTCATCGGGATCGGGCAGATCGGCGATGACCGCGTCATAGGCGGTGTGCTTCGCCTCCCGCAGCCAGGTGAAGGCATCGGCGGCGACCGTCGTCACCCGCGGATCGTCGAGGGAGTCGTCGTTGAATGCGGTGAAGTGCTCGGAAGTCTTCGCCAGCTCGAGGACTGCCGGGTCGAGGTCGACCAGGGTGACGGACTCGACGTCGGGATACTTGAGGATTTCGCGCACCGCCAGGCCGTCGCCGCCGCCGAGGACGAGGACGTCGCGGCGAGGACCGTTCAGCAGAGGATGGACGAGGCTTTCGTGATAACGGTACTCGTCGGCCGAGGCGAACTGCAGATCCCCGTTGAGGAACAGCCGCGTATCGCCGGTCCTCTTCGCCTCGGTGAGCACGATCTCCTGGTAGTCCGACCGCTGCGAATACACGATCGGATCCCGGTAGAGACGCTGCCGGGTGGTGACTTCGATGTCGTCGGTAAACACCCACACCACGGTGAGCCCTGCGAGGATGAGCACAAGCAGAGCCGCCAACGCCAGCTGGGCGGCGCGGCTGAGTTCGGAGCGGAAGAGCCAGAGGACGATGAGGATGCCCACCAGGGCATTCGTCATCCCCACCGCCAGCGCTCCGCGCGGCAGACCGAGCAACGGCAACAGGAGGAACGGGAAGGCGAGCCCGCCGATGAGTCCGCCCACGTAGTCGGCGGCGAAGAGGTCGGCGACCGCGCTCGAGGCCTTCTGCGCGCGGATGCGTTGGACGAGCTCCATGAGCAGCGGGATCTCCGCGCCGATGAGCGCGCCGATGACGAACGCGAGGGCCACCATGGCCACCGTGTAGACGTCGGCGAAGGCGAAAGCGAGATAGAGGAGGATGACGGACAGGCCGCCGATGATGCCCAGGGCCGCCTCGATGAGGGCGAAGGAGACCGCGGCGAACCCGGTCAGCCGTTTGGTCGCCAGCGAGCCCACACCCATGGCGAAGACCATGACCGCCAGGACGATGGAGGCCTGGACGATGGTGTCGCCGAGCAGATAGGACCCCAAGGCCACGAGCGCGAGCTCGTAGACCATTCCGCAGCTCGCGCACATGAACACGGCGAGCAGGACGAAGAATCGGGCCGGACCCGGACGCATCGGCAGGGTGATCGGACGCGCCGCCTCGGTGGCGGTGTCGGTGGTCGTGTCGGTCGGTGCGGTTTCGGCCGACGTCTGACCGGGTTCGTCAGCGGTGCTCAAAGGAGGGCTGCGGCCATGATGCCGGCGATGCCCAGGTGGGCGGTGGCGTTGACCCAGACCTCGGGGTGCATCTGCGGGGAATTGATGAGTTCGCCGGTCCTGCCCGGGGTGAGCAGACCGATGAGCAGGAAGCTCACGGCCATGAGGATGATGCCGAGGATGCCGAAGACGAGGGTCGACAGGATGCCTGCGGCCAGGTCATCGGAGCTGGCGCGGATGGCGGCGATGACGATGATCGCGACTCCGGCCAGGTCGGAGGCGACGAGGACTGCAGCATTGCGCGACTTCTGCTCCCAGAGGATGACGTGGAGCTTGCCCGGGGTGAGCAGGTCGACGACGAAGTAGCCGATGACCATGAGGAGGAGTCCGCAGCCCGCATAGGAGAGGACGACTCCGGTCTCGTAGATGAGGTAGTTCAGAAGCATGTCTGCCTTTCGCTGTGCCTATTTTCCGGTGCCCGGTCCGCCGCCGCGGAAGCCCGAGCCGTCGCCGTAGTTCGATCCGCCGCCGGTGAAGAAGGGGAGGAAGAAGAATCCGCCGCCTCCGGACCGGGAGGTGTCGCAGCCGACGTAGTCATAGCTGCTGCCGTTCTTCTCGTAGTCGCCCTTGCCGGGGTTCGAGACGTACTGGCCGTTGCTGAGGTCGTAGTCGCCGCAGTTCGCCGATCCGGAGGATCCGCAGCCGCGGAAGACATTGCCGAGGACGATGAGGACGATGACGATTCCGATGATCGTTCCGCAGCCGAAGCGCGGCTTCCGCCCCGAACCGCCGCCGGGGCGCTGGGGTCCGCCGGGCCGCTGTGGTCCGCTCCCGCCGCCGGTGTTCGCGCGGTCGAAGTCGAAGGAACCTCCGCTCATCGAGACGTTCGGTCCCTGGCTCATGTCGACCTCCTCAGTTCGCTGGTGCTGTGGACGATCTCCTGATGCTGCGGATAGCAGTGCCACGATTGCCACGCGATCCGCTCGGGCTGCGCGCAGGTCAGCGACAGTGCCGTCAGCGCGCCGGGCTGCCCGGGGAACGCGACCGAGAAGTGGTCGTCGCTGGTGACGGCACGGTCGGCACCGGTGGCGAGCACCTCGGCGGCGGCCGTCGGGAAGTCTCCGTGCACTTTCGTGCGCGTCGCCGTGAATCGGTGTTCGGTGTAACCGGCCCACCGTCCGTGGCGGACGTCCTCGTGGTCCCACCGCGGTCGTAACGGCGACATATCTTCGCCGAGGCAGGCGAAGGTCTCGATGAACGCATCGGTGGGCCCGGCGCTCAGGATCGCCTGGTGAGAGGATCCGATGACGGTCAGTGTCAGGGTCAGCTCTGGCGCCGCTTCGGCGAAGGTGGACCCTGTGTCAGTGGGTGCGGCTACGGTGGGCACATCGATGCGGCGGGCAGCCAGCGGGGCGATCCGGTCGTGGTCGAGGCTCAGCCGCAGCGCCTCGGCCCTGGTGTCGGTGAAGGGGACGTCGAGCGGGCGGGGGAGGGTGAGCATCAGCTGCCGGAGTAGATGGTGAAGGAGCCGGCTGGGATTGTCTCTCCGGTGCTCACTTCCCAGCGTCCGTGGTCGAAGCGTTCGAAGGCGAGCAGGCGGCCGTCGCCGGATTCGTAGTCGACATAGTCGACCCCGCCCTTCTCATTCAGTCCCGTGGTGCCTTCGGACCGGTAGGAGGCAGTGCCGTGTTCGACGAGGTCGTAGTCAGTGCCGTCGATGGTGATGGTCCGTGCCTTCGGCTCGATGTCGAGATCGGGGCGGTCGCGCCAGCGGGCGATCTGCACATCGGGGTCGCGTTCGACGCTCAGCCACATGCGGGTCGCCGAGGCGTCGGCTTGAAAGAAGTGCTCGGCCCACTCGTAGCCGCCCTCGGAGATGCGCAGGGTGCCGCGGACGAAGAACTTCTCGTTGCCGAATTCGAGGAGGTCTCCGACCTTGATGGTCTCCGGGTCACCGCCGGTGTTCTGATCGGCGGCGAAGGGATCGCGCGGGGCGGCGGGTTCTTTCGCTTCGGCGTCGTGGCGGGCCTTGTTCGCGCGGGAGCGGATGACGAGCACGGTCACGAGGGCGACGATGATGAAGACGAGGACGGCGATGAGGAGTTCTGAGGGCACGGCGGTCTGCTTCGGTTCGATGGCCGGACGGGTCACCGCCCACTCTAGTCGATCGGACTGTCACGCGTGGCTGCGCTCGATCTTCTTCTCCAGGGCGGTCATCGTATCGGCGATGACGAACCCGAGGTCTCGGTTGAGTGCGAGCATCGGTTCGTTGTCCATCGCCGTGTACGTCTGCACCCATTCCGCCGAGGCGGTCGCGGAGACCGCGGGCAGCTGACGCAGGTTGGCGACCTTGAGGGCCCTCCCGATTCCGCGGCCTCGATAGGCGCGGTCGACGAGGGTGTCCTCCTGGATGACGATCTGCGGATCGTGGGCGGAGACCATGATCTCCGTATAGCCGACGGCGAGGTCGCCCACGTGCGCCATCGAGCTGACCAAGGTCCAGCCCTGCTCTTCCATCCGCTCCTCATGGCTGCGGATCGCCGCGGTGCTGGCATGGGTGGCGGAGCGGGTGAGGTCGCCGACGGGCACGTCTTCATCCATCTGCTCCCGCAGCTGCGTCCAGGACTCGAGCACCTCCTCGGGGCAGGCTCCGATCCACGAGGTGACCGAGAAGTCCGGGTCCTCCCTGATCACGGGCACGACCGTCGACGCCCCCGAATCCTTGTATCGATTCGCATCGGCCGCCAGGTAGGTGGGCAGGTCGAGCAGCAGCCGGTGCTCTGCGTTGCCGACGCTCATCCCGTGGGCTCTGGCGAAGGCGACCCCGGCCGGGCAGTAGGTTTCGGTCTGCACGATGGCCGAGGATCGGTCATCGTGTCCAAGGAACTGTGCGGCCGCCTCGGCGAGGGCCGTGCCGAAACCCCGACGACGGTGAACGGAGAGGACACCGAGCTCGATATCGGTCGGTGTGTCCGGGGAGAGGCTGATCTCGGCGCCGCCGATGATCTCCTCACCGAGGCGGCCCATCAGGGCGATGTTCTGCCCTCCCGGGCGCGGGTGGGCGAATTGGGTCAGCGTCGTCTCGGCGCTGCGCCACCAGGCGGCGGTGCGGCCCTCAGTGTAGGCGGTGCGCATGACGTCGTTCCATGTCAGCAGCGCAGACTCATCGTCGGCGGCGATGCGCGTGATCTGGATCTCAGACATAGTGAAAGTCGATCACGGCGAGGACCGGTTTTCAAGGATGCCGGTGACCGTGACCGTGATCGGGACTGTCGGAGTCGTCGGGGTCGTCTGCTCCGGTTCGGTCCGCAGCGGCTCCGCGGTCGGGCGGGTCGGTGGGGTGCGCCTCGGCGTGGGGGTCGTGTTTGGGCAGGCGGGAGCCGATGTGCGCACCCGGTTTCGTCATCACCCGGTAGACGAGCCAGGCGCCGATGCTGAAGACGACGATGATGCAGACGGTGAGGAAGATGACAGCGCCGAGTCCGGGTTCCATCATTTCGCCAATCGGCGGCGGTCGAAGTAGTTCGCGAAGCGGGCCTTGAAGGAGCCCATTCCGATCGATCCGCCCACGCGCACGAGAGGCCGGCGGCCGGTCGGAACGGCGTCGACGACGGATTTCACGCTTCCCCAGGACTTTGAGAGCTGGTCGACGTTGACCGCCCAGTCGTCGGGGATGACGACGGTGACCGAGCCCATACCGGCGACGACCTCGATCTCGATGACCTCGAGATCGGTCTCGACCTCGAGGAAGTTCAGCTCGATGTTCGACATCGAGGGTTCGCAGCGGATCAAGGGCGGGACAGCCCATCGGGCGCGGCGGACCTCGGACTCCCAACCGGCCTTGATGACGAGCGGATCGAAGCGGTCGTGGCCTTGGATCGCCATGGCGTGACCGGCGGCGGGTGCGAGCCCCGAGGTGGGACGGAAGCGATCGGAGGGCAGCTCGGTGGTGAGGTCGGCGAGCACCGCGTCGAGGTCGATGGGGAACTTCGCAGCCTGGACCTTCTCCATCCGCTCGTCGAGCTCGTCGACCGTGATCCGACCGTCGCCGGCGGCTTCGCGCAGGATCTCGATCGCCTCGTCGCGTTCCTTGTGGCCGATGCGGAAGATCTTCGCGGGGTCGTTCTCGCCGGGGGAGGGAGTGGCTGAGCTCATGATCTCTATCGTGCCTGATCGGGAGGTCAGCGACAACGGCGGGACTCGGGGAGCCGTGTCTCGTGTCAGTCGTTGGCATTAGGCTAGGGGACGTGTCCACCGCACTGTACAGAAGATACCGCCCAGAGACCTTCGACGAGGTCATCGGTCAAGAGCATGTGACCGATCCGCTGAAGGCCGCCATCGAACGTGGCCGCATCAACCATGCCTACCTGTTCTCCGGCCCGCGCGGGTGTGGAAAGACCACCTCGGCGCGGATCCTGGCTCGGTGCCTCAACTGTGAGCAGGGGCCGACTCCGGTTCCGTGCGGGGAATGCCCGAGCTGTCGGGATCTGGCCAACGGCGGACCCGGTTCGCTCGATGTCGTCGAGATCGACGCGGCCAGCCACAACGGCGTCGATGATGCTCGTGACCTGCGTGAACGTGCCATCTATGCGCCCGCGCGCGATCGGTACAAGGTGTTCATCCTCGATGAGGCGCACATGGTCACCTCGCAGGGCTTCAACGCTCTGCTCAAGATCGTCGAAGAGCCGCCGCCGCATATCAAGTTCATCTTCGCCACGACCGAACCCGAGAAGGTCATCGGCACGATCCGGTCGCGGACTCACCACTATCCGTTCAGACTGGTGCCGCCGGAGGCCCTGGGCAACTACCTCGAGGAGCTGTGCGCTCGTGAGAATGTTCAGGTGGCCAAGGGCGTGCTGCCGCTGGTCGTGCGCGCCGGCGGGGGATCGGTGCGTGACACGCTGTCGGTCCTCGACCAGCTCATCGCTGGTTCCGGGCCCGACGGGGTCGACTACGGTCGAGCCGTCGCTCTGCTCGGATACACTCCGGATTCGCTGTTGTCCGACATCGTCGATGCGTTCTCCGCCGGCGACGGTGCCGGGGTGTACCGTGCGGTGGAGCGGGTCATCGAATCCGGTCAGGACCCGAGGCGCTTCGTCGAAGATCTGCTCGAGCGGTTCCGGGATCTCATCGTCATCCATGCCGCCCCCGAAGCGGCCCATGCATTCCTGCCCGAAGTGCCGCCGGACCGGCTGGAGAGGCTGACCCTGCAGGCCAACGGCTTCGGACAAGGCGAGCTCTCCCGTGCCGCGGACCTGCTGAATGTGGGCCTGACGGAGATGTCGGGTGCCACCTCGCCGCGGCTGCAGCTCGAACTCATCTGTGCCCGCATTCTGCTGCCCGGCTCCGGTCGCAGCCGAGACGCTGTGCTCAGCCGCGTCGAGCGGATGGAGCGTCGCATCGGGATGTCGGCCACCGGCGTGGCCGCAAACATGCCGCCGGCGCAGGCCCCGGACCAGGGTGCCGATCAGGGCGCTGGGCCGGGAGCTCCGGCCGGCGGGACAGGGCAGGGGCAGGCACCTGCCGCTGATCAGGGACACGCGAGCGGTCGGCCGTCGGCGGATGGGGCAGGCCAGGGGCAGGCACCTGCTGCGAACGCGCCCGCCGGGCAGTCTCAGAGCGCAGCTCACGACGATTTCGACGACATCGCGGCTATGGCCGCGGCCGCCGAATCGATGCTCAACGAACCGGTGGCGCAGCCAGGGCAGCAGTCTGAGCAGGGGCAGCAGCGTCATACCGAGTCGGAGCCGGCGTCGCAGTCCGAGCCGCAATCTCAGACCGCAGACGCGGGGCCGCGGCAGCAGCCTGCTGAGGGCCCCCGGAGCGCAGATGTGGGCCGGCCGGCGCAGGAACAGCAGCCTTCGGCCGATTCGTCGCCCGAGCCTTCGGTCGAAGCAGCGGGTGCGCCGCGAACTGAGTCGCAATCTCTGCAGGACAGTCAGCAGAGGTACGACCCTGACGGTGCCTCTGCGCCCAGTTCCGCAACGGACTCGGCGCCGGCGGACCAGCATCAGCGTCAGATGACCGAGCAGGCAGCGGCACCGGAAGCCACCTCGGTGGCGGGATCCGGCGACATCGGCGGTGAGATCGAAGCGATCCGCCGCGCTTGGCCCAGCATCCTCGCCTCGGTGGAGAAGCGCAGCCGTCTGACTCGCGCGATCATCGCGGCCAATGCGATCCCGCAGTCGTTCTCCGACGGGGTCGTCTACCTCGGCTTCAACAATGCCGGATCCGTCCAGGGGTTCCAGCAGCGTGACCATGCGGCCAAACTCGCAGCGGCGATCAACGACGTCCTCGGCATCCAGGCTCGTATCGACATCGGAGATGTCGGTCGGATCGGCGGAGGCAGTGCCGGCGGTGGCAGCCAGGGCAAGGGGTCCTCTGCTCCGCCCGTGAACGATTCCGGCGGCAATCACGGACCGGCGCCGAGCCAGCGACGCCCGAGTCCACAGGAGGTCGCCGCAGTCGTCGGTACTCGTGAAGTCGACAAACCACAGGTCGACCACGAGAAGTTCTGGGAACCCAGCGGTCCGACACAGGGCGCCTGGTCCTCCGACGACGAGGAGGGAGAACAGCCGGGGCCACAAACTGAATCCACGACGCACGAAGACTCCTTCGTCTCTGCCGAACCGGCCGACGAACCATCTGCCGAGGCTGAACAGTCCGGCACTGATGGCGTGAGCGCGACTTCACCGCAGGACGGCGCAGATTCTGCAGGCGATTCGGCTCCCGAAGCCGAAAATGAGCCTGTGGCCGAGAGTGCCCCAGTGCCTGAGAATGCGCCCGCTTCCTCGGTCGCCCCGGATGTCGTCGTCCCCGACCTCTCCGACGATGACTTCTTCGGCCCGCCGGCCGACGCTGCATCCGAATCGCCAGGCGACGGACCAGCTGCCCCCGGACCGGCCGACGACTTCGACCGATCGGGTCCCGACCACCATCAGGGAACAGCGTCTGCGGGGTCGTCCGGCTTTGCTGGCGATTCGCCGATGGAGTACGTCGAACCGCGGTGGGAGGAACCGAGCTGGAACGACGGTCCCTCACCGATCGACCCCGCACCGGTCGATGCCGCATCGCCAGGCACGGCTGCGGTCGACATCGACGAGACGAGCGCCGGCAGCGGAGCTGTCGACGTCGGGGCCGTCGTCGTTCCGCCGCCCGATGACGACCTCGACTATCCGGATCTCGGCGACGCCTCGAGCGACTTCGGGGGAGGTGCCTTTGACCAGCCGGCACCTGCCTTGCAGTCGCCGCCACCGGCCCATGGGGGAGAGGCGAAACCATTCAAATCGCGCTTTGCAGCTCTTGCCGAGAAGCACGGCGTCACCACCACTCCGCCCGCCGGATCCGGTTACGGATCTGCTCCGCAGACCAACCCGGCGGGCGGCACAGCACCGGGGGCCGCCTCGGTGCCGGGATCGAACCCCTCCCCGCAGCGGTCGGGATCGGACGAGGACGAGTATGATCCGGAAACGGACCTCGACGTCTCCGAAGCGCCGCAGATGGGCGTTGACGTGATCGCACGGGTCCTCGGCGGCGAGATCATCGACGAAAGAGAAGTATGAGCGCTGTATATGAAGGTGCCCTCCAGGACTTGGTCGAGGAGTTCGGCAAGCTTCCGGGCATCGGGCCGAAATCGGCCCAGCGTCTGGCGTTCCACATCCTGCAGACGGACTTGCAGGACGTCAATGCGCTTGCGCAGGCACTCACCGACGTGAAGAAGCGAGTGCGGTTCTGCGAGATCTGCGGCAACGTCTCCGAGGAAGCCGAATGCACGGTGTGCCAGGATCCGCGCCGCGACCGGTCGATGATCTGCGTGGTCGAAGAGCCCAAAGACGTCGTCGCGATCGAACGGACGAGGGAATACCGGGGTCTCTACCACGTCCTCGGCGGAGCCATCGACCCGATGGCCGGGGTCGGGCCCGACAACCTGCGGATCAAGGAGCTCATGACCCGCCTGCAGGACGGTGAGGTCGAGGAGACCGTCATCGCCACCGACCCGAACCTCGAAGGCGAAGCCACCGCGACCTACCTCGTCCGGCTGCTCGGATCGCTCGGTGTGACCGTCACCCGCCTGGCCTCGGGGCTGCCCGTCGGCGGCGACCTCGAATACGCCGACGAGGTCACCCTCGGTCGGGCGTTCTCCGGCCGCCGCGAGATCGACTGACCGCCTCGGCGGAAAGATTCTCGACTCCACGGATATTCCGCACCTGCGCGGGTGATTCTCCCGAGTTCAGGCGCCCCATTTATAACGATTTCTGAGCAGGGGCTGAGTGCACGGTGACCAACCGCCGTCTCGCCCGAGTGCACGGTCATCGCGAGGGGTCGCAGGACTGGGCGTTCGGCCCGGTCAGGCGGTGTCTGAATGACGGGCGAAGGTGAACCGAAATGACCTACCTCATACAATGGTTCAGGTGCCGGGAGCCCGACACGGCTGAAATCCTGATCGATGCAGCACGAGACCTCCATGTTTGGAACCATGGAATCGATCGCCTGGCACGGAACTTATCAGCGATAAGGAAGATACTGCAGTGAGCATAGTCGTCCAGAAGTTCGGTGGGTCCTCGGTAGCCGATGCGGAATCGGTCAAGCGGGTGGCCAAACGAATTGTCGAGTACCGTCAAGCCGGCCACGAAGTAGTTGTCGTGGTCTCGGCCATGGGTGACAGTACCGATGATCTCATCGACTTGGCCCAACAGGTTTCCCCCATGCCCCCCGCCCGCGAACTCGACATGCTGCTGACCGCCGGTGAACGCATCTCGATGGCGGTCCTGGCCATGGCGATCGCCAACCTCGGCTTCGAAGCCCAGTCCTTCACCGGTTCCCAGGCTGGAGTCATCACCGATGAGCAGTTCGGCAAGGCCCGAATCATCGACGTGACTCCCGGCCGCATCCGGTCCTCCCTCGACGATGGATACGTCGCCATCGTCGCAGGATTCCAGGGTGTCAGCCAGACCGCGAAGAACATCACCACCCTCGGCCGCGGCGGCTCCGACACCACGGCTGTGGCACTGGCCGCGTCGCTCGATGCCGATGTGTGCGAGATCTACACCGACGTCGACGGCGTCTTCACCGCCGACCCGCGCATCGTGCCCACGGCACGCAAGATCGATGAGATCGGCTACGAAGAGATGATGGAGATGGCCGCCTCGGGCGCCAAGGTCCTCATGCTCCGCTGTGTCGAATACGCCCGCCGCTACAACGTGCCCGTACATGTGCGGTCCTCATTCTCTCGCAACCAAGGAACCTGGGTGACCGACTCACCCATCCCCGAAGCCTTCCGTAAGGGCCGGGGATCATCGACCCCGGCAGCGGAACCAGAAACGGAGTCCACCATGGAACAGGCAATCATCTCCGGCGTCGCCCACGACCGCTCGGAAGCCAAGGTCACGATCGTCGGTGTTCCCGATGTCCCCGGCAAGGCCGCTGAGATCTTCAAGACTCTGGCCAAGCAGGAAGCCAACATCGACATGATCGTCCAGAACATCTCCACCCGTGAACCGGGCAAGACCGACATCTCCTTCACCCTGCCCATGGACGACGGCGCCAAGGCGCTCGAGGCCCTCGACGCGGTCAAGGCCGAGATCGGCTTCGATCAGGTCCGCTACGACGACCAGATCGGCAAGCTCTCCGTCGTCGGCGCCGGAATGCGGTCCCACCCGGGCGTGACCGCGACCCTGTTCGAAGCACTCAGCGAAGCCCAGGTCAACATCGACATGATCTCCACCTCGGAGATCCGCATCAGCGTCGTCACCCGAGCAGACCTGCTCGACGACGCAGTCCGTGCCGCTCATGCCGCGTACGGACTCGACAGCGAAGACAACGAAGCAGTGGTGTACGGAGGTACCGGACGATGAGCGTCAATATCGGAATAGTCGGTGCGACCGGCCAGGTCGGCGGAGTCATGCTCGACCTCCTGGCCGACGATCCCGGATTCGAGATCGGCTCTTTGAGGCTCTTCGCCTCGGCCCGTTCAGCCGGGAAGACCATCGACTTCAAGGGCCAGCCCATCACCATCGAAGATGCCGCCGAGGCAGATCCGAGCGGACTCGACATCGCTCTGTTCTCCGCGGGTGGGGCGACGTCCAAGGCGCAGGCGGAGCGTTTCGCCGCCGCTGGAGTCACCGTCGTCGACAACTCTTCGGCGTGGCGTTCGGACCCGGAGGTCCCGCTCGTCGTCAGTGAGGTCAACCCCGAGGCGCTCGACGCGGTGGCCAAAGGCATCATCGCGAATCCGAACTGCACGACCATGGCCGCCATGCCCGTGCTCAAGGCTCTTCACGCGAAAGCCGGTCTGCGTCGACTCATCGTGTCCACCTACCAGGCTGTGTCCGGTTCGGGACTGTCCGGAGTCGAGGAACTCGCCGGTCAGCTCGAAGCCGGTCTGCCCGATGCCCGCAAGCTCACCACCGACGGAAATGCGGTGAGCCTGCCGGAGCCGAACAACTACGTCGAACCGATTGCGTTCAACGTCCTGCCGATGGCCGGATCGGTCGTCGACGACGGGCAGAACGAAACCGATGAAGAGAAGAAGCTGCGCAACGAGAGCCGGAAGATCCTCGGCCTGCCCGACCTTCTGGTCGCCGGCACTTGCGTGCGCGTGCCTGTGTTCACGGGACACAGCCTGAGCATCCACGCCGAATTCGACTCCGACATCAGCCCCGAGCAGGCCACCGAGATCCTGTCGCAGGCACCCGGAGTCTCCCTCGACGAGGTTCCTACCCCGCTCAAGGCCGCAGGTCGGAACGACAGCTACGTCGGTCGCATCCGCGCCGACCAGTCGGCACCAGCAGGCAAGGGGCTCGTCCTCTTCGTCTCCAACGACAACCTGCGCAAGGGTGCGGCACTCAACACCGTCCAGATCGCCGCCCTGCTGGCCAAGAAGCTCGAGGCGAAGGCCGCCTGAGAAACTCTGCTGCTACCCGCCGGTGTTGATCGGTGAGGCAAAGTGGCCGACGAACCGCCCGGAAGCACCCGCTTCCGGGCGGTTCGTCGTCTCCGGCGACTGTGCTCGACTGTCCATCAGAGTCGGACAAGCGCCAGAGCGGATGGCACACGGCCCACGGAAAGTCGGCACTCGCGGCTTCGAAGTTCTTACACGCCATTCGGCCGAAAGCCTCCTGGGCGTGCGCGCAGAGTGCTGAAAAGGGTGGGGACGTATAAAAGCTTTGCTATATATAAATATTTATATTAGTGGCCGACCTCTGATCTGAGTATCGTCAGTGATGTTGGTTGATCCTCGACGCCTTAGAAAGGCTCCTCATGACATCTTCGCGAATCGCTCTCACTACCGGAGCCATCGCCGCTTCGACGGCCTTGGTCCTCAGCGGCTGCGCGGGACGGGCCTCCGGTTCGGAATCGGGCGAGCTGCGGGTCGTGACCTCGACGAACGTCTACGCCGACATCGTCTCCCAAGTCGCCGGCGACTTTGCCGAGGTGAGCCCGATCATCGATGATCCCAATCAGGACCCGCACTCCTACGAAGCGACCACCCAGGACCGCCTCAAGCTGTCGAAGGCCGACCTCGTCGTCGAGAACGGCGGCGGCTACGACGCCTTCATGACCACGATGCTCGAAGCTTCGGACGCCGATCCCGAGGTGATCGATGCCGTCTCGATCTCGGGATTACCCGGATCCGAGGATCTCGGAAACAAACCTCATGACCACAGCCACGACGAAGACGAGGCTCGGGCCGGCGGACACACGCACGACGACGGCCACGAGCACTCCGATGAGGGCGACGACCATGAGGGACACGACCACGGCGAGTTCAACGAACATGTCTGGTATTCGGTGCCGACGATGACCAAGCTCGTCGACGAGGCGGCGATCCACCTCGGCGAGGCGGTGCCGGAGCACAAGGATGACTTCACCGCCAATGCCGATGAGTACAAGAAGAGCCTCGGCGAACTGCAGTCGAAGAACGACGCGGCCAAGACGGACCACGACGGCGAGAAGGTCGCGGCGACCGAGCCGGTGCCGCTGTGGCTGTTCGCCGATATGGGCTTGGAGAACATCACGTCGGACGAATTCCTCGAAGCCGTCGAAGAAGGCAACGACGTTCCGCCCCTCGTGCTCAAGGAAGCGGAGAAGCAGATCTCCGACGGCGAGGCGGTGCTGCTCGGATACAATACTCAGGCGGCCGGTCCCCAGGCGGAAGCGTTGAAGTCTGCCGCGGACGACTCCGATGTTCCGGTCGTCGACCTCGCCGAGACCATGCCCGACGGCGAGCACTACGTCGATTGGATGGACGGATACATCACCGATATCTCGACAGCACTCGAAGGACACAAGCACTGACTATGGCCAAAGAATCCGACGCTTCCGTACAACCTGCACCCCGGGAGCCGGTGATTCGACTGCGCGATGCCGAACTGCGCTTCGGCCCGCGGGTGCTCTGGCACGATCTCGACCTCGACGTCGCGCCGGGGGAGTTCCTCGCCGTGCTCGGCCCGAACGGCACCGGTAAGACCTCCCTGCTCAAAGTGCTGCTGGGACAGAATGCGCTCTCGGCCGGCACCGCTGAGGTCGGCGGCCGGGAAGTGCACAAGGGCAACCCTGCCATCGGCTACATTCCGCAGCAGCGCGGAATCGACCCGCACACCCCGATGCGCGGCCGCGATCTGGTCCGTATGGGCATCGACGGTCACCGGTGGGGGATGGGCCTGCTGTCCCGGGGTCGGAAGGAAAAGGTCGAGGAGCTCTTGGCCTCCGTCGGCGCCACCGACTATGCCGATGCCCCCGCCGGCACGGTGTCCGGCGGAGAGCTGCAGCGGCTGCGGGTGGCTCAGTCCCTGGCCAATGATCCCGCAGTGCTGCTCTGCGATGAACCGCTGCTGTCGCTCGACCTGCACCACCAGCAGGTGGTGGCCGCTCTGCTGCACGAACAGCGGCTCAAACGTGATGCCGCCGTCGTCTTCGTCACCCACGAGATCAACCCGATCCTGCCATACGTCGACCGGGTCCTCTACATCGTCGGCGGACATTTCCTCATCGGCACCCCCTCCGAAGTGATGACCACAGAATCGCTGTCCCGGCTCTACGGCTCCCCGGTGGAAGTGGTCCGCGTCGGCGGACGCCTCGTCGTCGTCGGCGGTGAAGAGGAGTGCGTCGACCACCACAATCTGCCCGATGACTCCTTCGACCTCGACGGGACGGTGGTGAAGCGATGAGTATTCCTGAGATCTTTGCCAACCTCTTCACCTTCGAGGACTACGGCGAACTCGTCGCGCTGCTGGCCAACTCGCTCATCGCCGCGGCGCTGCTCGGCGTCGTCGGAGGTCTCATCAGCGTCTTCGTCATGGCCCGCGACATTCCCTTCGCCGTCCACGGAGTCTCCGAACTCTCCTTCGCCGGTGCCGCCTTCGCTCTGCTCATCGGTTTCGACGTCGTGACCGGGTCGATCGTCGGATCCATCGTCGCCGCTCTCATCATCGGCATCGGCGGGGCCAAGGATTCGGAGAAGAACGCGATCATCGGCGTCCTCATGCCCTTCGGCCTGGGCCTGGCGATCCTCTTCCTCGCCCTCTACGACGGGCGGGCAGCGAGCAAGTTCGGGCTGCTCACCGGCCAGATCGTCGCCATCACTCCCGGCCAGATCCTCACTCTCATCATCTGCGCGCTTGCCGTGCTCGTGGTGTTGGCGATCGTGTGGCGTCCGCTCATGTTCTCCAGCCTCGACCCTGAGGTGGCTCGGGCGAAGGGAGTGCCGGTCAGCGTGCTCACCATCGTCTTCATGCTCACCCTCGGACTTGCCGTAGCGCTGAGCGTGCAGGTCGTCGGAGTCCTCCTCGTCCTCGCGCTGCTCATCACCCCGGCCGCCGCGGCGACTCAGCTCTCGGCCTCCCCGGTGTGGGTGCCGGTCCTCAGCGTGATCTTCGCCGTGACCGCCTCGGTCGGGGGCATCCTCATCGCCCTCGGTTCGCCGGTGGTGCCGATCAGCCCGTTCGTCACGACGATCTCGTTCCTCATCTACGTCATCTGCCGCCTCGTCGGTCGCCGCCGGATGAGATCCCTGCACCGCCGCCGCGCCCACCGTGCCGCAAAAGAACACAACACCCCCATCCCCACCCCCTGATATTTGCTACCTGACGGCGGCCCAACAACC
>NZ_JBQDYQ010000048.1:0-24983 GCF_052105255.1 Brevibacterium sp. | reverse complement strand
GGTTGCAGTTGATGACGAAGTTGAGGTTGTCGAGCTCTTCGAAGGCGGCGACGTGCAGCATGCCGCGGCTCTCGGGCTCGTCGAGCTCGCCGTCGCCGAGGAAGGCCCAGGTCTGCTGCTGCGACGTGCCCTTGATCCCGCGGTTGTGCAGGTACTTGTCGAACTGTGCCTGCGCGATCGCGTTCATCGGTCCCAGCCCCATCGACACCGTCGGGTGCTCCCAGAAGTCCGGCAGCTGGTGCGGGTGCGGGTAGGACGGCAGCCCCTGCGGCTTGCCGTCGATGAAGTGCGACTGCTGCTGACGGAACCCGTCGAGCTGCTCGGCGCTCATCCGGCCTTCGAGGTAGGCGCGGGCGTACATGCCGGGGGAGGCGTGTCCCTGGTAGAAGATGTGGTCGCCGCCGCCGGGATGGTCCTTGCCCCGGAAGAAGTGGTTGAGGCCGACCTCGTAGAGGGTCGCCGACGAGGCGTAGGTGGAGATGTGTCCGCCGACCTCGACGCCGGGGCGCTGGGCGCGGTGGACGAGCATGGCGGCATTCCAGCGGTTCCAGCGACGGTAGCGGCGCTCGACCTCTTCATCACCGGGGAACCAGGGTTCGTGCTCCGGACCGATGGTGTTGACGTAGTCGGTGGCCGTGAGGCTGGGCACGCCGATCTGCTTCTGGCGCGAGCGCTCGAGCATGCGCAGCATGACATAGCGTGCTCGAGACCGACCGCCCTCGTCGATGAGGCCATCGAGGGAGGCCAGCCACTCAGCGGTCTCCTCCGGGTCGATGTCGGGCACTTGGCTGGGCAGCCCGTTGAGGATGGGTCCGCCCTGATTCCGATTGTCCACGATGTGGTCCTCTCTTCAGCTCCACGATCTTCTTTGGTGTAGAGATCATGTCCATCGGATGGTGTGCGCTCCGCAGGTTGTCCGAGCCCAGGGGCCACCCAATACACCTGTCAGCCTAGTACTCCGAGCCGAACTTCGCGCTCCCGCGATGTTGTGATCTCTCTGACGCATCTGCCCGCCCGGCAGAGATGGCCACCGTCCGGTGTGCTGATTGAGTGCTGTTTGGGTGCGCTTGCCGCGCGCGGGCGCGCCGATATTTGCACCTTGACCACTGTTGGCGGAAGAATACAGGCATGAGCAACTCCGCTTCTGAAAGGACATCCTCCACTTCGACCCTCGCAAACGAGCTGGGCCACAACCTCGGTTTGAACAAGGGCGACTACGTGCAAGAGGTCGGCTATGACGACGACGTCGATCAGGCGCTCTGCGAGGCGATCGAGAACATCATCGGAGACAAGATCGCCGATGGCGAAGAGGATGACGTCTACGACGTGATCCTCATGTGGTGGCGGTCGGACGACGATGATCTCATCGACGGCCTCGTCGACGCCCAGACCACATTGAAGGAGGGCGGAGTCGTGTGGCTGCTCAGCCCGAAGGCGAACCGTCCGGGACACATCAGCCCCGCCGAGATCTCCGAAGCGGCGCCCACCGCCGGAATGCACGTGACCTCCACGGTCAGTGCCGCCGATGACTGGGCCGGATTCCGGCTCGTGGGCAAGAAGAACTATTCATGATCCTGAGGCCCGGTGATCGGGCCCCGGATCTCACCCTCCCCGATCACCTCGGATCGGTCGTCACCCTCACCGAGGCGGACCCACGTTCCGCGGTCGTGCTTGCATTCGTTCCGTTCGCCTTCTCTCCGATCTGCGGAGACGAACTCGCCGCCCTCGACCGGTGGCAGGAGAGGATGCGGCAGGACTCCCTCGCCGTTGACGTCGTCGTCGTGTCCGCGGACTCCAAATACACTTTGGCGGCGTGGGCCCGCCAGTCTGGAACCGACGTCACCTTGGCCTCGGATTTCTGGCCTCATGGTGATGCGGCGCGTGCGTTCGGCGTCTTCGATGAGTTCCACGGAGTCGCCGAGAGAGGAGTCTTCGTCATCTCACCTGCGGGTACGATCGTCAGTGGCAGGCAAGTTGCGCGCACCGAGACTCGGGACTTCTCCGAGGATTTCGCCGCGGCGCTTTCCAGCCTGTGAGAATCGCGCCACCACCGAAGTGCCGATCGACGGCACCTTCGGCGACTGCTGAAAAGGACACCTTATGGCCACGCTGTTCACGAAGATCATCAACGGAGAGATCCCCGGCACGTTCGTCCATCAGGATGACACGTGCGTCGCACTCCTCGACGTCGCTCCGATGACGGAAGGTCACGTCATGGTCGTTCCGCGGGAGGAGATCTCCCACTGGATCGACGCCGATGGGGAACTTCTCTCTCACCTCACCGCGGTGGCGAAGAGGATCGGCGAAGCCCAGAAGCGGGCTTTCGACTGCGAGCGCATCGGTCTTCTCATCGTCGGCTACGAAGTGCCCCACCTGCACATCCACGTCCTGCCGACGAATTCGATGGATGACTTCGACATCTCCGACCGCGCCCCGATGCAGACTCCGGAGCAGCTGGAGGCACCCGCCGAGAAGATCCGGCAGGCACTCTCCGAACTGCCCTGAGTCGACGAGAGCCGACTCCGTGGGTGTCAGAGGCCGCGAGTCACGAGGTAGCGCTCGAGTGCGTCCCTGACGAGTTGGGCTCCGCCGGTGCCGCCGTAGTTCGCTGCGAACCGGGGGTCGTCGACGTACATCTGCCCGAGGCCGCGCACATAGCCTGCGAGGTCTCCGTCGGGATCGTTCGCGGGTGTGCCCGGAACTGCTCGCAGCCATTCGACATGACGTCGGGCGAGGTCCTGGCAGCGGTCCGATTCGGGCGGCGCTCCCGCCTCGGCGGCGGCGATCCAATCCTCGGACAGAGCCGAGACGTGAGCCTTCCACTCCTGCTGCTCCTCCGGGGACTTGCGGGACCACCATTCGTCTCCCCGTCGATAGGCATCGGCTTGAGCAGCAGGATGCGCTGAAGGCGCACCAGGGCTGCTTCGTCGTAGCAGCGATAGCCATTGGCGGCGATGGAGGTCGGCGGCAGCAGACCGATGGCGTCATAGTGACGCAGGGTTCGGCTCGTCGTTCCCGTCAGCCGTGGGATTTCCTGAATGGACCAGTCCATGCCTGACAGCTTAGAAGTTGACGCTGCGTCAAGGTCAAGAGGCGGTTGAGACGTCTGACATGTGAGCGATGTCAGGCCGCGTCGCGGATGGCGTCCAGCGCTGTGAACAGGTCGCGGGCGAGGTCGTCGACATGTTCGAGCCCGACCGACAGGCGGACGAGGCCGTCACCGGGCTTTGCGGTGGCCGCCACGGGCCGGTGGGTGAGTGAGGCCGGGTGCTGGATGAGCGTATCGGCACCGCCGAGCGAGACCGCGTGCACGATGAGGTCGCAGTGTTCGACGAAGGTCCGGGCCGCTTCGAATCCACCGGCGAGTTCGATGGCGATCATCGCCCCGCCGCCGCGCATCTGCGAACCGACCAAGCCTCGCGGATCGGACCCGGCGAGACCGGGGTAGTGGACCTGGGCGACCTCGGGGCGCGTCTGAAGACGACGAGCGAGCTCACCTGCGGTGTCCTGAGCTGCGCGCATCCGCACGGCCAGCGTCCGCAGCCCGCGATGTAGGAGATAGGCGCCCATCGGGTGCAGGAGGGCCCCTGTGATGGCGCGGACCCGGCGCAGACGCATGGTCCATTCGGTGTTCGTCGCGATGATTCCGCCCATCGCGTCGCCGTGACCGCCGAGGTATTTCGTGGCGCTGTGGAGGACGAGGGCGGCCCCGTGATCGATCGGCCGTTGGAGCACCGGGGTGCAGAAGGTGTTGTCGACCAGCACCGGCACATCTCCCGCTGCGGTGACAACCGAGCCGATGTCGACGAGGTCGAGGCTGGGGTTCGCCGGTGTCTCGACGATGACGAGCCCGGTGTCTTCACGGATCGACTCGGCGATCTGGTCCTCTTCCGCCCAGGTCACCGAGGTGCCGAGGAGCCCCGACTCAAGCAGGTGGTCGGTGCCCCCATAGAGGGGACGGACGGCGACGATATGGGGCGTTCCGGACTCGACTGCGGCGAGCAGCGCGGCAGTCATGGCAGCCATTCCCGTGGCGAAGGCCACTGCAGATTCGGCGTTCTCCAATTCGGCGAGCGCGGATTCGAATCGCGCCACTCCGGGCTGCCACAGACGTTGGTAGACAGGGGAATCGCCCGCTTTCAAGGCATGTCCGCCGGCAAGGCTCTCATAGGAATCTCCTCCCGTGCGGACGTCGTTGACCGGGTTGGTGGTGGAGAGGTCGATCGCGGGGACGTGGACGCCTGCGGCCGCGAGACCGTCCATCCCGCCGTGGACCATACGGGTCTCAGAGTGCATCGATGTCATAACCGCATTCAATACACTTCTCCCGGCAGACGCAATGATCATGCAATCTCCTGCGAGGATCCGCGATTCCGGCAGGAGAGTCTGCGAAGATGTATGGAAGACTGTGACTCATGTCGCAGAATGTCTCACTCGATGTCACCGATCGTCGCCTCCTGCAGGAGCTCAACGCCGATGCCCGGGCCTCGGGCGCAGTCCTGGCCGCGGCCGTCGGGATCTCCGAATCGACGGTCTCCCTGCGCCTCAAACGACTGAGATCTCTCGGTGTCATCCGCGGATTCCATATCGATGTCGATCCGACAGCGCTGGGCATGGGCCTGCAGGCGCTCGTATCGATTCGCCTGGCCAAGCATGATCGCGCCGAGATCGATGCGTTCACTGCGGCCGCGCCGAAGTTCCCGGGGGTGGTGCGGATGTACCATATGGCCGGAGCTGACGACTATCTGCTGCATATCGTCGCCACCGATGCTGCCGCTGTGCAGTCCTTCGTGCTCGACTATCTCACCCGGTATCCCGCTGTCGCGCATACGCGGACGAACCTCATCTATCGGGTCGAGGACGGCTCGGCATGGATCCCCGAGGAGTCCTGAACTGCCATACTGTCCTCATGGCAGAGAACAAGACCCAGCCGACCGATGCCGATGTCGCCGCGTACCTCGATGCCGTGACGCCGGAGAAGCGCAGGGAGGACGGAATCGCCCTCGACGCGATCTTCCGCGATGTCACCGGCGAAGAGCCCGTCATGTGGGGGCCATCGATCGTCGGCTACGGGCGGTACCACTACCGATCGCCTGTGAACCCGCGCAGTCACGGTGAGTGGCCGGCGACGGGTTTCTCCCCGCGCAAGAGCCAGCTCTCGCTGTACGGGCTCAAGGACCTGCCGGAAGGGGCGACGCTGCTCCCGCGGCTCGGAACGTACACCGAGGGCGCCGGGTGCGTCTATGTGCGTCGTCTGGAGAACATCGACGAGGCGGTGCTGCGCAGGCTCATCGCGATCGCCGCTGCCCGTCCGGATGATCCGGAACCGTGACGCCGATCACCGGTTCGAGTGTCCAGCCCAATCATCAGCTGCGAGCCGTGATACTCAGCCCCTGTTTGCGCTGATGGACCGAGAAGTACTGCAGCCCCGCCTCGGCGTCGGCCAGAAAACGACGGCGGGAGCGTCGGGGCAGCCATACGATCTCACCGGGGGACAGGTCAATCGTTCCCGTTTCGGTCTCGAGGGTGCCGGCACCAGCGAGGATGTGGATGAGGACGTCGAGAGACGGGCCGGTATGTTCGCGGATCTCCCCGCCCGGGGCCAGCGCGATGACGTTCGCATCGAGGTCACGGTGCTGCGTCGGCAGCTGCCAGACGGCCCCGGAATCCTCGACAGTCTCGCTGAGTTCGGCGACGTTGAGGACGACGCGAGGCGCAGGGGTGGACGCACGGCGGAGGATGCGCACCCGGACCTCATCCTCGGTGCCCTCCAGCGGCTCCCATCCGACCGACTCGGCGAACTCGCGTGCCAACTCCGCACGCAGACCCTCGGGCGGGTGGTCATTGATGAGGATCAGGCCTGTGCCGACTTCGAGATCTTCATAAGCTTTGATGATGAGGGGATGTCTCTCCGGCTTCGGTATGGTCCGGACGTCGATGACGGGTTCGTCTGCCACAGCATGTCCTCTCACTTGCTTCTCTGATTCCTCTTCGAAGCTATCACCACAGATCGAAAACGAGGCTACCCTGAGGCGAGGAGCAAGCATCAGGACTGCAGGCAACTCAGGAGGAGCTTACGATGACCAATCAGGTGTCCGCACAGAACCTGGAGACCCTCAGCGCAGAGCTGATGGAGAAGGCGCGAGGGGCACGCAGCGGAAGGGCCGCCAAGGGTGTTTTCGCCGGAACCTATCTCCGGCAGGCCCTGCTGACTCTGCGAGCGGGTGCAGAACTCGCAGAACATGATGCTCCACCGGAAGCGACGTTGCACATCGTCACGGGCCAGGTGCGGATGGTGACTGCCGACGAATCGTGGGAACTGGGTGGGGGAGAACTCATCGCTATTCCCCCGCAGAAGCACTCGGTGGAGGCGTTGACCGATGCGGCGTTCCTGCTCACGATCCGCACAGAGATCGACAGGGGGTGATCGACCCCGTGGTCGCCTCGGCGAGTTTCGGGGCGGCGGGCTCGGACCTGCGTGGATCGGACCTGCCGATCTGGGCTGGTGGGTTGGGTCGGAATACGGGATAGGCACCGGCGTGAACACGGGATGCCTTGACGGTGGGCCCAGAGGGACTCGAACCCCCGACCCTCTCGGTGTAAACGAGATGCTCTAGCCAACTGAGCTATAGGCCCCACCTGCGTCGTCGACGACTGCGACTGCGCTTGTTCAGTATGCCACATCCCGAGGTGAGCGGCGAAACGGGAGCGACTGCGGTGAGTGTGTCGCTCAGACCTGTCACCGGGAAGCTCGCAGCAGAAGTGCCGCATTGGCGGCGAAATTCTCTGCCGCATCGGCGGGATCGATCGCGAAGAGTCTGCGGTTCTGCTCCACGGCCACGGCACCGAGCGTGAGCGCGAGGATTCCGTGAGAGAGTTCGGCACCCAGCCGATCGGCCGCCAGGGCTTCAGGCGTGACGTCTGCCGGTGCGATCGAATAGCCGAGCAGCACGATCTCGGCTCCGTCACGGTATTTCAGCAGCACCTCGCGCAGAGACATGGCTGCGGCGAGTGGATCCGCGACGGCGGGACAGAGGGTATCGACTTCGGCCTTGAGGCGGCGGGAGATGAGGATGAGAAGGGACTGTTTGTCCTTGACGTGCCAATACAGCGCCGAGGGCTGAACCTCGAGTTCACGGGCGAGTCGGCGCATGGACAGATCGCCGAGACCGTAGTGCGACAGGATGGTCAGAGCAGTGGTGGTGATGCTTTCGGCTGTCAGTGCCAATGAGACATACCTTTCATTCTTCCGCAGTGGGCCGTCCCGATTTTTCAGATCGCGTTCCCATCGCTATAGTAGTTCCTGGTCACGGGATATAGCGCAGCTTGGTAGCGCGCCTCGTTCGGGACGAGGAGGTCGTGGGTTCGAATCCCGCTATCCCGACCACGGGAAAGTGCCGCAGCATCGCTCAGGTGAGGTTGCGGCACTTCTGCATTCCCGGCCCGTTGCCCGCCGGCCGGAGACCACTCTGCGTCCAAACCATCAAGACGCGAGCAGACGCCTAGGACGAGAAGCAGCGCACGGCCGCACCGAAAGTGGTGCGGTGCGTTCTCGCCGTGGTGCAGGACCAATCGATTTCTGACCAGATGATCGAGTTTGAACCCGATGACTGGTCCAGAACTCGATGCTGAAATGCACAACGGCGATGGGGCGCACTGCTCGAAACGGCAGCACGCCCCATCGCCTCAACTGGTGCTCAGGCGGGTGAGCCCGGCTCTTGGGAGGAGCCGTCCGCCACGTCGGAAGCGAACGGGTGGGTCGCCCGGCCCCGCCGAGGAGCCTGCGGCGCATCGGTTCGGTCGGCCGCCTCGGCGAAGTTCTCTGTCACGTTGTCAGGGTCTGTGCCCCGCCATCGGGCGATCGCCTTCATCACCTGATAGATGATGATCGCCGAGGCGGTTCCCAGGGCGATGCCTTCGAACTGGAGTCCGCCCGGGGCCCAGGTGAAGTTCGCGATGGCGACGATGAGTGAGACCGCGGCAGTGTTGAGATTGATCGGATTGGAGAAGTCGACCTTGTTCTCCACCCAGATGCGCACGCCGAGCATGCCGATCATTCCATAGAGCACGGTCGCCGCTCCGCCGAGGACGCCGGGTGGGATGGTGGCGATGATCTCGCCGAACTTCGGCAGCATGCTGAGGACGAGGGCGATGATCGCTGCGCACAGGTAGGCGGCGGTGGAGTAGATGCGCGTGGCGGCCATGACTCCGATGTTCTCGGCATAGGTCGTCGTTCCCGAACCGCCGCCGGATCCGGCGAGGATGGTCGAGAACCCATCGGCGAAGAGCGTGCGCCCGGTCAGCCGGTCGAGGTCCCGGCCGGTCATTGCGGCGACCGATTTCACATGGCCGATGTTCTCTGCGATGAGAACGAGGACGACGGGCAGGAAGAGGCCCAGGTAGCCGAGATCGAACGCCGGCGCATGGAACGCGGGCAGTCCCACCCAGTCGGCTTTCGTGACGGTGGAGAAGTCGAGCTCGCCCTGCAACCATGCCGCACCATACCCGACCAGGACGCCGATGAGGACCGAGAGTCGGCCGAGCATCCCGCGGAAGAGCACCGTGGTCAGCAGGATCGCGACGATCGTGATCACGGCGGTCAGGGGAGCGGCCTTGACCCAATCCCAGGCGGCCGGGGCCAGATTGAGGCCGATGAGGGCCACGATGGCCCCGGTCACCACCGGTGGCATTGTCACTTCGATCCATCGGACGCCGACGAAATGAACAATGAGCCCGACGAGCGCCAAGGTGACTCCCACCGAGATGATTCCGCCCTGGGCCAAAGCCATGGCTTGAGGCTCGAGAGCCTCCCCTGACGTCGCCGAGAACCCCGTGACCGCACCGATCGGGGCGAGCAGTCCGAACGACGACCCGAGGTAGGAGGGCATCATGCCCTTCGTGATGAGCAGAAAGAGCAGAGTGCCGATGGCGGTGAAGAACAGCGTCGTCGACGGCGGGAAGCCGGTGAGAAGGGGTACGAGGAATGTCGCACCGAACATCGCCACGACGTGCTGGGCGCCGATGCTGATGGTCCGCGGCCAGCTCAGACGCTCCTCGGGCAGAACCTTCTCACCGGGAGCGATCGTCCGCCCGTCACCGTGCAGGCGCCAGCCGCGGCGATTGCCTGTTCGCTTGTGGGTGTCCGTGGGTGCCGACTCCGCCATTGTGTTCCTCGTTCCGTTCTTCCCTGTACTGGGTCGTTTGCCGGCGGTCGGGCAGCGCTCCGGGCCAGCGCAAGAATTCTATGCTCCAGCTCGTCCGCACGCCGACTCGACGACTGACGAACTGGTTTCGACTGCATGGGATCCGAGCCTGCCCCAACGACTCGGGGCAGTGTTCTGATAGCGCACTGAGCAGTGTTCAGGAGATCTGACCGGGACCGACTCTGACCATGTCCAATCGCACGGAGACGAAGGACCAATCGGTGACCACTTTGAACCTTGACCAGCACGTGAACCCAGACCGACTCGCGGAGTCCCTCTGAATGGCCCCGGGAATACGGCCACTAAAACCAACGCCCCCGCGCTCCTGGCTACGACGGACGAGGAGCTGTTCGGTCTCGTCCATGCAGGGTCGCGACTCCGCCGAGAGCCCTTCGGCATGACGATCAAGTTGAACTATCTCGTCAACCTCAAATCGGGAATGTGCCCGGAAAGCTGCACCTGCTGCAGCTGGCCAACTCGATCTTCCTCGGCGACTACCTCACCGCCGAGGGCCAAGCCGCCGCCGACGACCTCGCCATGATCCGAGACAACGGATTCACCATCCTCGAACAGGAGACCGGAAAGGGAGGGGAGGCCCGAACCGACGAATCCGCTGAAGGTTGCGGTGGGGGAGCCGGCGGCTGTTCCGATTCGCAGACCACCGCCGAGGCGGCCACCCACACCGATCCCGTCATCCGCAGGCGCGGTGCAGGCACCGCTGAAGTCGCCAACGCCTGAGCGGCCGCATGCCCTCAGGCTTGGCGCAGGCTCCGCTTGAGGATCTTCCCCGCCGAGTTCTTCGGCAGTTCGGCCACGAACTCCACCCGCTTGGGCACCTTGAATCCGGCCAAACGCGACTTGACGTGGCCGGTGACTTCCTCGGCCGACAGTGACGGCTGGCCGTCCTTGAGGACGACGAAGGCGGCGACCGCCTCGATCCACTTCTCATCGGCGATCCCGACCACAGCCACCTCGGCGACCTGCGGCAGCTCGAAGATCGCGTCCTCGACCTGGCGGCTGGCAACCAGCACGCCGCCCGTGTTGATCACGTCCTTGACCCGGTCGACGACCTCGACGAAACCCTCCTCGTCGACCTTGACGAGGTCCCCGGAATGGAACCAGCCGTTGTCGAACGCCTCGGCGGTGGCCTCCGGCCGGTTCCAGTAGCCTTCGCACAGCTGCGGCGACCGGTAGAGGATCTCGCCCTCCTCGCCGGGGCCGACGTCGTCACCGCCGGCGTCGATGACACGGGTCTCGACGAACATGACCGGGCGACCGGCCGAACCCGGATGATCGTCGTGCTCTTCGGGACGCAGCACAGTGCACAGGGGCCCGAGCTCGGACTGGCCGAAGCAGTTGTAGAAGCCCAGCTGCGGAAGCCGCCGGCGCAGGCGCTCGAGGATCGGCCCTGGCATGATCGACGCACCGTAGTAGGCCTTGTGGAGGCTGTCGAGGTTGCGGGTTTCGAGGTCGGGGCTGTTGGCCAGCGCTACCCAGACGGTGGGAGCGGCGAAGAATGAATTGATCTGGCGTTCCTCGAAGATGGCGAGCAGCTGCTCGGGCACGGGTGCAGGGACGATGATGTTGTGCGCGCCGATCGACAGCAGCGGCAGCAGGAAGACGTGCATCTGCGCAGAGTGATACAGCGGCAGGGCATGGACGGCGCGATCCGTCGCTGCGAGGTCAAGGGACATGAGGGACGACAGGTACTCGTGCAGAAGTGCACGATGCGTCATCACCGCCCCTTTCGGCGCCGAGGTGGTACCGGAGGTGTAGAGCAGCTGTGCCACGTCGCCGTCGTCGACGGTGAACTCTGCACTGTCGGCAGGAGCGATCTCCTCCGCGGTGGCGATCGGGACGAGATCGGCGAAGTCGATCACCTGCGCCTCGGCCCCGGTAGATGTTGAGGTGACAGCGGACATGAGATCGGAGTCGGCGAAGACGATCTCGGCACCGGAATTGTTGAGGATGTAGTCGAGTTCGTCGTTCTTCAGCTGATAGTTGACCGGCACATGGATGAACCCGGCACGGGCGCAGCCGAGATAGAGGAGGACGAAGAGATCGGAGTTCTTTCCATAGGCGGCGACCCGGTCACCCTTCGTCACGCCGAGACGGACGAGTTCGCGAGCCACCGCGGTCACGGCGGCGTCGAGCTCAGCATAGGTCCAGGTCCGATCGCTGAACTCGATGGCGGTGTCGGTAGGGAAACGACCAGCGCTGCGTCGGATGAGATCCGAGACCGTGGACGAGCTTCTGCTGACGGGTGATTCGAAGGAGGTGCCTGTAGTTGTCATAATCCAAATATATGATCTGACTCACGTTCTCGGAAAATTGTCCGCTGATCTCTTCGTCGTCCTCGGGGTGTTCCCAATTGCCGGATTTGCGGGCCATGATCACCGACCCCGATGTAATAGTGTGGGGGCATGAGACATCCGAAGGTGAGTGACTGCGTTGAGGTCTTCGACTCGCTGTGGCCGCCGGCTCTGGCCGAGCCCTGGGATTCAGTGGGACTGGCTGTCGGCGACCCGGATTCCGAGGTCCGGTCGATCCTTCTGGCTCTTGATCCGATGGACGCAGTCATCGCCGAGGCTGTCGTCCTCGGTGCGGATCTGGTGTTCAACCATCATCCGCTCATGCTCAAGCCCGTGAAGTCGGTGAATGCCGCCACGCTCAAGGGCGGAGCGGTGCATACCCTCATCAGCAACGATATTGCTCTGTTCAATGCGCACACGAATGCCGATTCGGCCCGTGGCGGAGTCTCCGATGTGCTCATGTCACTCATGGGCATCGAGGATGCGCAGCCTCTGGCCGCACACGACACAGCTGGCGGATCGGATGCTGACTCATTGCCGACGGGGATCGGCCGCGTCGGGGACCTCGACGAACCCACTGCGGTCCGCGACCTTGCCAGACGACTCGCGTCTTGGCTGCCGCGCACCACGACTGGTGTGCGCATCGCCGGCGACCCGGCGGCGCAGGTGACCCGCGTCGCGGTCTGCGGCGGCGCCGGCGACTCGCTGTTCGACGAGGTCCGGGCCAGCGGCGCCGACGTCTACGTAACCGCCGACCTGCGACACCACCCCGCCACCGAGGCTCTCGACACGGCGAACCGTCGGGAGGACGGACTTTCGCTCATCGACGTCTCTCATTGGGCTTCGGAGACGGTCTGGCTGACTGGCGCAGCCGAGGCACTCGAGACCGAATTCGCCCGGCGCGGATTCAGTGTTTCGCTGCAGCACTCAGCGGTCAACACCGACCCCTGGGTCGAACGGTACTGACAAGGAGACCGACGATGCTCATCACCGACAGCCAGAGAACAGCGCTGCAGACCCTCATCGAACTCACCGCCCACGAGCGCGCCCTGCGTTTCGAATATGACAATCCGAAACGGGCAGAGGAACTTCAGGAGCTCATCTCTCGCCACAAGGAGCTCGGAGAGAAGCGGACCGAGGCCGCCGCGGTCGTCGACGGTCACCAGCAGGCCATCGCCGAAGCCACCCGTCTCATCGAGGCGCAGCGCTCGACAATCGAGAAGAAGACCGCCGAGCTCAACGACGGCACCGGTCTGACCAGCAGAGACATGGTGCATCTGCAAGAGGAGATTGCCGGTCACGAATCTCGGGTCTCCGAACTCGAAGAATCGCAGCTGGAGGAGATGGAGAAGCTCGAAGCCGCAGAGGACGAGCTGGCGGCACTCGATGAGCGAATCACCGATGTCACGGCCTCCGGCAAAGAGGTGCAGACCGCGGTGAAGGACCGGAAGGCCGAACTGCGGGAACTCATCGCCGAGAGCGAATCCGCCGAGTCCGGTCCGAGAAGCGAAATTCCGCAGCAGCTGCTGTCGGCGTTCGATGCCAATGTTCGGCAAGGCGGTCCCGGAGCCGCACTGCTGAATGGGCCCAACTGTCAGGCGTGTGGTCAGGAGATCGGCGGCGCAGCCTGGCACGAGATGCTCGGTGCCGATGTCAATGAAACCTATGAATGTGAGGAGTGCGAAGCGGTGCTGCTGCGCCGCAGCTGACCGCGGATCTGCCGCCCTGTTCGCTGCTGACGAGGCGTCAGTCTCGGAGGACGATCATGAGGTTCCCCGGCTTCGATGCCGTCGGCGCGACGTACTCGACTTCGTAGAACTCTTCGGCCCGAGCGACGAGCTCGTCCGCTGTCTCCGGCAGCTCACGCTCATCGGAGAGCAGTCGACCAGCGAACTCACCTCGGTAGAATTTCGCCCAATGGGAGACGACTCGCCGTTTCCCGCCGCTGACGGACACGGCACCCATGGTGACGACCTGATCGGTGGGACCCGGCCACACGGACCGGTAATCGCTCGAGCGGCAGTCAAGGGCCACCTCGGCGGGATCGAGGGAACAGGACCTCGCCAGAACCGGCTTCCAGTATGAGGTCAGCTTTCCAAGGGTCCCCAGATCGGTCTTCATCGCCAAACGGTAGGCGGGGATCTCATCGAGTCCGTGCACCCGGCCGAACAGAGCGGAGAAGACGTGGACGTCGCGGAGGCGGTCTCGCAGCGTCTCGTCGTCATCCGACTGCGCAACCAGCTCGGTTGCGCCCATCGCCTCGTAGAGCACCCCGGAATAGGTGAGCAGCGCGGGGGCGCAAGGGATCTCATCGAGAATCGTGTTGCGTTCGACGTCCTCGGTCAGGGACGCGCCGACGCCGAGCTTCTCGAGGGCATCTCGACGTTTCGACACCTTCTTCAGCGCAGCGAGCACACGCTTGCGTTTCGGGGTGAGTTCCGGAGCCGAGAGACCGTCGAGATCGAGCGTGGGACCGGTTGACGACGGTGTCTTGCCCTCGGAGGGCGGCAGCAGGATCTTCACCACCCCATCGTATGATCACGCACTCACGCAGTCGGGACCGGGTGTCGATGATATTGATCACGTCCGATGTCCGGCCTCCGCTGCGCGTGGGTGCTGTGTGCGCAGCGGCCTCGCTGAGCGACTACACTGGGGTGCTTGAGGACAGGTCACCAGACGGTCGCGGCTCTCTTCACGAGGGCTGAGGAACGTCCGGGCTCCACAGAGCAGGGATGGTGGGTAACACCCACCCGGGGCGACCCGCGGGCCAGTGCAACAGAAAGCAGACCGCCCAGTTCCGACTGGGTAAGGGTGAAACGGTGGTGTAAGAGACCACCAGGGCGGCGGGTGACCGTCGCCGCTGGGTAAACCCCATCCGGAGCAAGATCAGACAGACGACGTTCGAGGCTGCTCGCCGAGTCGTCGGGTGGATTGCTTGAGGCCGGTGGCAACATCGGTCCCAGATAGATGACCGTCAGGCGAGAAGGGCGACCGACTCGTCGACAGAACCCGGCTTATCGGTGGCCTGTCCTCACCCTCATCCTCAGTTGCGACGCCCGATTCAGGACGGACTGCGACGAACCTTCGCCTTACCGCCGTTGACCGCGATCATCGCAGCTCCCACGATTCCGGCGTTGTTGTACAGCTTCGCCGGCTTGAGTTTCGCCCGCGTCTCAATGAGCGGCAGGAACTGGTCGTGGGACTTCGAGACTCCGCCGCCGACGATGATGACGTCCGGGGCGACCAGCAGCTCGATCATCGAATAGTACTGCTGCAGTCGAGCCGCCCATTCCGGATAGGTCAATTCCAGCCGGGTCCTGACCGATTCCGCGGCCTGCGTCTCGGCATCGGCCCCGTTCATCTCGATATGACCGAGTTCGGTGTAGGGAACCATCCGGCCGTGAGTGAATAGGGCTGTTCCGATTCCGGTGCCCAGAGTCGTCAGCAGCACCGTCTTCTTCCGGTGCTTGCGTCCGGCTCCGAAGATCATCTCGGCCAGGCCGGCGGCATCGGCGTCGTTGAGGAAGTACACGGTGCGTCCCGTGCTCTGCCCGATGATCTCGGCGATGGGCGAACCGATCCAACTCTGGTCGAGGTTCGCCGTGTATTCGACGAGTCCTTCGCGGATGACACCGGGGAAGCCGCAGCCGACCGGAAGGGAGTCGATAGCGGCACGGTCGGCGACGAGTTCGAGTTCGACGGCACGCTCACTGAGCGCATGGAGAAGCGTGGTGATCGTGGCCGCCACGGCCTCCGGAGTGCTCGGCTTGGGGGTGAGCTCGCGCAGTCGCTTGAACGGCAGCTTGCCGGTCACCGTGTCGACAAGGGCCGCTTTGATCCCGGTTCCGCCGATGTCGATTCCGATTGCAAAGCGGGGGGAGGCCTCTGTTCTCATCTCAGCTCTCCTCGTGTGCCGGTCCCGCGGCAATCGCGGTGTCGGCGTCGGGCAGGGTCAGGATATCGGCGCCGGACTCGGTCACCACCAGCGTGTGCTCGAACTGAGCGGAGCGCTTGCGATCCTTCGTCACCACGGTCCACGAATCATCCCATACGTCCCAATCGATCGTACCGAGGTTGAGCATCGGTTCGATCGTGAAGATCATTCCCGGCTCCATCGTCTCCGCGTGGGCGGGAGCCGCATCGTAGTGCGGGATGATGAGCCCGGAGTGGAATTCGCGTCCGACTCCGTGCCCGCTGTAGTCGCGAACGACTCCGTAGTCGAACCGCTTCGCGTACTTCTCGATCACCCGTCCGATGACGTTGATCTGCCGACCCGGTCTGACCGCTTTGATTCCTCGCATCATCGACTCGTAGGTGCGTTCGATGAGAAGGCGGGACTCCTCATCTGCGTCACCGGCGGTGAATGTGTAGTTCGTATCCCCGTGCATGCCCTGGTAGTAGGCGGTGATATCGACGTTGACGATGTCACCGTCTTCGATGACAGTTGAGTCGGGGATGCCGTGGCAGATCACCTCGTTGACGGAGGTGCACACGGACTTCGGGAAACCGCGATAGCCCAGAGTCGATGGGTACGCTCCGTGATCACACATGAACTCGTGCGCGACCCGGTCGATGTCATCGGTGGTGATGCCGGGGGCGATCATCTCGCCGACGGCGGCCAAGGCGTTGGCCGCGATCCGACCGGCCGCCCTGACCACCTCGACCTCCTCGGGGTTGTAGAAATTGCTTCCCCGGCCTTCATCGGCGTCGGCGCGACCGACGTACTCCGGGCGGGGGATGTCCTTCGGCACACCGCGTTCGGGCGACATGGTGCCGGGCGTGAGCAGGCGAGTGTGAACAGTCATGATGGTGTCGATCCTATGCTGGAAACGCGGCTTTGTCCCGCCGGCCGCCCGCCTGTCGATGCGGGTGCGAGGAGTGGGCGGAGTCTAGAATCGGAAGCAGCCGTGCCAAAGAGACGGGAGGCAGATTGAGCGACGACACGACATCGGCGGGCCACGAGTTCGCGGGCCTGGGCGAAGTGGTGAGCCTGACGAGCGCACCGCAGCAGATCGCCGACCACATCCTCTCCGGAATCGCCGTCGGAGCGTTGCCGGAAGGCACCCTGTTGCCGGGCGAACGGACGTTGGCCGCAGATCTGCAGGTCTCCCGCTCGAGCGTGCGCGCGGGCCTGCTGCGGTTAGAGCGTCTCGGTGTCGTCGAACGTCGCCGCGGCCGCGGGGGAGGGACGTTCGTCAAGACCGCCCGCCCCGAGGCGCTGGCCCCCATGGCCGACAGGATCGACGGGTTCCATGCCGAGAGGCGGAACCTGCTTGACGCCCGCGCCGTCTTCCAGAATTCGTTGGCGGCGACCGCGGCCCTGCGACGCACCGAGGAGGAGCTGAGCGAGCTCCGCGAACTGGCCGAGGTCTATTCCCAACGCGCCGAGGCGGCCGCCGCGCGCACCGCGGACGCGCAGTTCCACTTCGCCATCGCCCGTGCCGGTCACAACCCGGAACTCGTGCGCATGGCCATCGACCTCGATACGAAGATCAACGCCGGCTTCCGTCACGACCCGTTCTCGGCCGAGCTCTTCGATCACGCCGTGGACGACCACGCCGCGATCGTCGAGGCGATCGCCGCCGCGGACGCAGCAGAGGCCGGACGACTGTGCGAGGAGCACTTCAGATACACGACCATCGTCCCCCGAAGCTGAACCACTTACTACCTGACGGCGGGGGGGCAAAACGCGCAGCGGGTTGGTGTGCGCCGGCCGCGGTGGTATTTGGGTGGTGAAGTTTGGGGGGGGGGGGGGGGCGCCCACCTACCAAACCCCCCCCACCGCCCCCCCACCCTCAACCCCTAACTCCCTCCCGGCGGCCCAGATACCTCGCGCGAGGTTGCTGCGCCGCCGTCAGGTAGTAATAGGGGTTCTTCAGTTGGCTAGGGCGTGGGCCACGGACACGGCTTCGTAGCCGAACGCCTCGGCGACGTTGTCGTTGGTGACATGCCCGTTGTGGATGTTGAGTCCACGGGCCAGGGCCGAATCGTTCGACAGCGCCTTATGCCACCCCTGGTCGGCGATCTTCACGGCAAACGGCAGAGTCGCATTCGTCAGCGCCGCCGTGGCCGTGTTGGGCACGGCACCGGGCATGTTCGCCACGCAGTAGTAGACCGAGTTATGGACGGTGAAGGTCGGATCATCGTGAGTCGTCGGTCGCGAGTTCTCGAAGCAGCCGCCCTGATCGATGGCGATATCAACGAGGACGGACCCCGGTTTCATCCCGGAAACCATGTCATCGGTGACGAGCTTGGGCGCCTTCTTGCCCGGGATGAGCACCGAACCGATCACGAGATCGGCCGAGGCCAGAGATCTCGTGATCTCGTACTTGTTCGACACCTTCGTGCCGATGGCACCGGCGAAGGTCTCATCGATCTGCCGCAGACGCGGGATGTTGATGTCGATGACCTCGACGGTCGCTCCAAGACCGAGGGCCATGCGGGCGGCATTCGTCCCTGCCACACCGGCACCGATGACGACGACATTCGCACGTTCGACTCCGGGAACACCGGAGAGCAGAATGCCGCGACCACCATTGGCCTTGAGCAGGCTGTGCGCGCCGACCTGAGTCGACAGGCGACCGGCGATCTCACTCATCGGCGCCAGCAGCGGAAGACCGCCGCCGTCGGGCTGGACGGTCTCGTAGGCGATGGCCGTGGTCCCGGCCTCCATCAGAGCCTTCGTGAGTGCCTCATCGGCGGCGAGGTGGAGGTAGGTGAAGAGGATGAGATCCTTGCGCAGGAACCCGTATTCCTGGGCGATCGGCTCTTTGACCTTGAGCACGAGGTCGCCGGCTGCCCATGTGGTGCCGGCGTCGGGGGCGATCTGCGCTCCGGCAGCCTCGTATTCGGCATCGGCGATGAAGGAGCCCGCGCCGGCTCCTGCCTGCACGGTGACCTCGTGGCCGTGGGCGACGAGTTCATGGACGCCGGCAGCGGTGATGGCGACTCGGAACTCATTGTTCTTGACCTCGGTGGGCACTGAAATGCGCATGGTGTGTCCTTCTCTCGTGATCGTGCGCCGCATGGGCGGAGGCGACCGACTTCTCCGTCGGTCGTCGATGGTGTCAACTCTATTCCTTAGAAGGTTTGGAGAGCAAACCTTTAAATCTGTTTCCGTCATCACTGATGCGAAATCAGTGCGTCTGGGTGCCAGATAACGCGGAAAACATGATTCCAGTCGAGCTCAGACTGCACCGAAGATGCAGATAGGGCGCTTCCGACGCATCAGCGACACGTGCCGTCAGTTCGCGACGTGAAACGGTAAGCTGAAAGCGTCAATGCAGAACCCCGCTGAGGAGAGAAGGCTCGCCATGGGACTCTACGAAGATATCGACGATCCGAACTCGAAGTACTACTTCAATCTCGAGACGAACACTGTCGAAAAGGGCCTGGTCAGCGATTGGACCCACCGGATGGGGCCATACGAGACCGAAGAGGTCGCCCGTGCCGCCCTGGACAAGGCGCGAGAGCGCAACCAGCAGTGGGACGAAGACGACGAGAAGTGGAACGGCTGAGCCGATGTCGCGTCAGGAGGAATTCGTTCTCAGGACCGTCGAGGATCGTGAAGTGCGATTCATCCGACTCTGGTTCACTGATGTCATGGGACAGCTGAAGTCCGTGGCCATCGTCCCCGCCGAACTCGAAGGCGCCTTCTCCGAAGGCATCGGATTCGACGGCTCGGCAGTTGAAGGGCTGTCCCGGGTGTTCGAGGCCGATATGGTGCTCAAACCCGACCCCTCGACGTTCTCTCTGCTGCCCTGGCGCGGAGAGACCGAACCGACCGGGAGGATGTTCTGCGATATCCATGTGCCCGGGGGAGAGCCAGCGCCGGCCGATCCGCGCAACGTCCTCAAACGCACTCTGGCCAAAGCCGCCGAACGCGGCTTCACCTTCTATGTGCATCCTGAGATCGAGTTCTACCTGTTCAAGAGCGACAATCTCGACCCTGTGACCGGGATCAGCGACGGCACAGCGCCGATTCCCGTCGACACAGCAGGCTACTTCGACCATGTCAACGGGGGAACGGCCAATGACTTCCGCCGCGAAGCAGTCACCATGCTCGAAGCCATGGGACTGTCGGTGGAGTTCTCCCACCATGAGGCCGGACCTGGTCAGAACGAGATCGACCTGCGCTACGCCGACGCGCTGACCATGGCCGACAACGTCTTGACGTTCCGGTCGGTCATCAAAGAGGTCGCGATCTCCCAAGGCGTCTACGCTTCGTTCATGCCCAAGCCGATGGCCGATCACCCAGGCAATGGGATGCACACGCATGTGTCCCTGTTCGAGGGCGAGAACAATGCCTTCTTCGAACCGGGGGCCGAATATCAGCTGTCGAAGACCGGCCGACAGTTCATCGCCGGACTGCTCACCCACGCCGCCGAGATTTCGGCAGTGACCAACCAGCACGTGAACTCCTATAAACGTCTCTGGACCGGCCATGAAGCTCCGTCGTACATCTCGTGGGGCCACCGCAACCGTTCTGCTCTCGTACGGGTCCCGCAGTACAACTCCGGAAAGTCCTCGTCCGCTCGTGTCGAGTACCGTGCGCTGGATTCCTCCGCCAACCCGTACCTGTCGTATGCGCTCATGCTCGCAGCGGGACTCAAGGGGATCGAAGAGGGCTACGAACTGCCTGAAGAGGCCGAAGACAACGTCTGGCTGCTCTCTTCCACCGAACGGCGGGCGATGGGGATCGAGGCGCTGCCGCGCAGTCTGTCCCATGCCCTGGAGCTGATGGAGGGATCTGATCTCGTCGCCGAGACCCTGGGGGAAGAGGTGTTCGACTTCTTCCTGCGCAATAAACGGCAGGAATGGGCCGACTATCGCGCGCAGGTGACTCCATACGAGCTCGCGAAGCACTTCACCTCGATGTGATGGCCGCAATCACCTCACGCACGACCAGCGTCCCGGAGGCCACCGCTCGGTTCCTCCACGAGCTCGATGAGCTCCTCGGCGTCCCCCTGGCAACTGATTCGCGGTTCGTTGATCTCCTCATGGCGACCCCGGACCCGCATGGAGCGGCGCTGGGTCTGTTGCGCGTGGTCGAGGCCGCGGGGGAGGGTTCCGCGACCCTGCTCGACGCAGTGAGGACCGGAGCGAAGAGCGAGCTGGCCGAGGACGAACTCAACCGCCCTCTCCTGGCCCGGCTCCTCGCGGTCGTCGGCACTTCAGAGGCGATGGTCGACCATCTGGTCCGGCATCCCGACTCCCTGCCGCTGCTGCTCGTCCCCGACCCGTTCCTGCTGATCTCCACGCCTGCCGCCTCGGCGGTGTCCCTGAGATCAGAGATGCTTTCGGCCCTCGGTGCGGACCCCGAGGATCCGGCTCCGCGCGCCGCGGTGACCGGAGATGACGGGGTCAAGGCGCTGCGACGGAACTATCGAGATGCGGTGCTTCGCCTCGTCGCCGATGATCTGTCGGCGGAGTCTCCGGACGAAATCGTCGACCATGTCATGGCTGTCCTCTCCGACCTTGCCGCCGCTGCCCTCGACGCGGCCCTGGCCATCGCACGAGCCGAACTCGACGAGGCGGCCGACATCCGTCTGGCGGTCATCGCTCTGGGCAAGACCGGTGCACGAGAACTCAACTACGTCTCCGATGTCGACGTCGTCTTCGTCCTCGACTCCGCCGAGACCGAAGGTGCCAGGAGCCTGGCCACCGATCTCGCCCAACGTATGCGCAGCATCCTCTCCGACGCCGGAGGCGAGCCTGCACTGTGGGAGGTCGACACCGCACTGCGTCCCGAAGGAAAAGCCGGAGCCCTCGTGCGCACGCTGTCGGAATTCGAGCACTACTATGCCGATATCGCCGAGAACTGGGAATTCCAGGCCCTCCTCAAGGCCCGACCCGTCGCCGGCCACAGCGAGGTGGGACAAGCCTTCTCCGAGTCTCTCCTGCCCTTGGTCTGGCAGGCGGCCAGCCGTCCCGGCTTCATCGACGGAATCCGGGCGATGCGTCGCCGCGTCGTCGACCTCATCCCGGCGGTCGAGGCCCCACGCCAGATCAAACTGGGTCGCGGCGGGCTGCGGGACGTCGAATTCTCCGCTCAGATGCTCCAACTCGTCCACGGACGCAACGACGAAGACATCCGCACCCCGAATACACTCGTTGCTCTCCGTGAGCTAGGAGAACACGGCTATATCGGCCAGCAGGATGCATCCGTCTTCTCTACCGCATACCGCTTCATGCGCGTCGTCGAACACCGCGTCCAGATCCCGAGGATGATGCGCAATGCGCTCATTCCCGACGATGAGGCCAAGCTGCGAACGTTGGCCCGTTCGGTCTTCCGGTCAGGTTCACGGACCGGCGACCGCCTCGAACAGGCTCGCCGCGATTATGCGAAGCAGGTCACCCGCCTCCATGAGCAGATCTTCTATCGGCCCATCCTCGAGGCGGCCGTCGGCGTCCACGGAGCCGTCGTGGACGCGCAGAAACGGGGTTCGAGCCTGCAGGCGGCAGCCGATCGTCTCCAGGCTTTCGGATATGTGGACCCGCAGGGTGCTTTGAGCCATATCAAGGCCCTGACCACAGGGATGTCGCGCACTGCCATGGTCATCAAGCAGGTGCTCCCGGCGCTGCTCGACTGGTTCTCCGACGGTGTCGAACCCGATCGAGCACTGCTGGCCTTCCGACGACTCAGCGAATCGCTGTCATCGTCCGGGTGGTTCCTGAAGATGCTTCGCGACTCCGGCCTGGCCGCCAAATCCGTGGCCGAGGTCCTCTCCCTGTCCGGGTATGCGACGGAGCTTCTGCTGCGCCAGCCCGCCGCTGTCGCCTGGCTGGACCGTCATGTGAATCTCGAAGCTCGTGACCTCTCGATCCTCAACGCCGAGGTCGACGGGCTGCTCAAGCGCCATGGCGCCGATGCGGTGACCCCGATCCGCGATACGTACAGCCGTGAACTGCTCCGGATCGCTCTGCGCGACGTCCTCAACGTCGGCGAACGCACGCAGATACCCGGTGATCTCTCCGATCTCATGGACTTGGCGGTCCGAGGGGCCCTGCAGGCAGTCCGAATTGACCTCGACGGTCCTGACACTCCGGACTACGAATTGGGGATCATCGCCATGGGCCGTTGGGGCGGACGGGAGATCGGCTATTTCTCTGATGCCGATGCGATGTTCGTCTACCGCCCCGTGTCAGACGATCTCGACGCCGAGGCCCGCGGGAAACTGAGCAAACACGTGACGAAGGTGGCGCTCCAGCTGTCATCCCGACTCAAAGCCAGCGAAGGAGCCCAGGGGGTCGACCTCGATGCTGACCTGCGTCCGGAAGGCAAGAACGGGCCGTTGGTGCGCAGTCTCTCGTCATACCAGGCCTATTACGCGAAGTGGTCCCAGCCATGGGAGGCACAGGCGCTGCTGCGGGCGCGCCCAGTGGCCGGCGATGACGGTCTCTTCGAGGCATTCCTGGCACTCATCGATCCGCTGCGCTATCCGGAGGAGATGCCGCAGAAGGCGTTGACACAGGTGCGCACGCTCAAGGCGCGAATGGAAGACGAACGGCTGCCCCGCAATGCCGATAAGCGGCGGCACCTCAAACTCGGCCGAGGCAGCCTCTCCGATGTCGAATGGACCGTGCAGCTCCTGCAGCTCCAACACGCCCATCGGGTGGAAGGCCTGCAAACCACCTCGACTCTGGCGGCTCTCGACGTGGCCAAGCACGAGAACCTGCTGCCGGCTGAGGACGCCGACCAGCTGGCGGCGGCCTGGCAGTTGGCCACCGATGTGCGTTCGGCCGTGATGCTCTTCCGCGGACGCATCGCGGAATCGCTGCCTGCCGATCACACCGAGCTCGAAGCCGCGGCCCGACTCCTCGGCTATCCGGCAGGGGCAGGATATGACCTCGAAGACGATTATCTGCGCACCACCAGGCACGCACGTTCCGTGATGGAACACCGCTTCTACGACTTCTGACTCGCAGGCGGCGACAGCCGCCGGCGTGCGGATTCTCTCGGTCATGGGACGAATCGGCAGTCGGTGGATGTGCTCAGTCGTCGAATTCGAGTCCGAGCAGGGCGTTCTCAACGACCTCGGGCAGTGCCGGGTGGATCCAATACTGCCCTGTGGCCACCTCGTCGGCCTTCTGCCCGAAGGCCATGGCCTGGATGAGCGGTTGGATGAGCATCGACGCTTCGTGCCCGACGATATGGGCGCCGAGGATGTGCCGGGCGCTCCGATCGGCGATGATCTTCACGATCCCCGGGTCATCGGCCATCGCCCAACCGTAGGCGACATCGGAGAACTTCTGCACCTTGATAGTGACGTCGTGTCCGGCCTCAGTGGCCTCTGTTTCGGTCATGCCCACATAGGCGACCTGCGGGGAGGAGAAGACGGCACCGGGAACGGCGTGGTGATTGACTGCGGCGAGGTCGTTCGCACGGGCACTGCCGGGCGACCCTGCGGCAACGTCTGCGGCCAGATTGCGGCCGACGATCTTCGCTTCGTGGTTGGCGACGTGTTTGAGCTGATGGGGTGAGGAGATGTCTCCGAGAGCGAATACTCCGGGAACGGGCTGACCGGCCGAGAGGACTCTTTGGTGCTCGTCCACGGACAGGCGATTGCCGTCGGTGATGTCGAAACCGGCGGCCTCGACATCGAGCTCGGCGGTGTTGGGAAGCCTTCCCGTGGCCACGAGCACCCCGTCGGCGGTGATCGTCTCCGGCAGGTCCGCCTCGACGAGGCGGCCGCTGGGTTCGAGGGTCAACGTGACTTCGCCGTCGGTGATGTCGATCTGCTTGGACTGGGCACCGTGAAGGACGGTGTGGGTGGAGTCGAAGACCCGGGTGAATTCATCGGCGGCCTCCTGATCCATATTGCCCAGGAGGCGAGGACCACGGGCCAGGACAGTCACCTCGGTGCCGAGTGCGGAGAAGACGTGGGCGAACTCCATGGCGACGATTCCGGAGCCGATGATGATCAGGCGCCGCGGCTGTTCAGCGCGGCGCATCACAGTGTTCGAGGTGAACACCGGGTAGTCGTCGGTGTCGATGCGGACGCTGTCGAGCCCGGCGATGTCGGGGAAGATCGGGTGTGCGCCAGCGGCGATGACGATGCGATCGGCGGTGATCTCCTCGCCGGAGGCGGTGCGCACGGTCTTCTGCCCAGTGAAGTGAACATGTTCAGCGACAACGGTGATATTGGGCTGGCGGTCGCTGCTGCGGTATTCGCGCCCTCCGGACTCGATGGCGTCGATGCGCGAGAAGATGCGGTCCTGGAGTCCGGTCCAATCGACCTTAGGGTGAGTCGGGGTCAGGTTGTAGCGGTCGGCTTGGGCGGCCTGCTCGGCCAGGGTGGCGGGAAAGACGAACATCTTCGTCGGGATGCACCCGACGTTGAGGCAGGTGCCGCCGAAGTGCCATTCCTCGGCGATGGCGGTCTTCAGGCCCGCGAATCGCTTGTCGAGGAGCATATTTCCCGAACCGGTGCCGATGAGCAGCAGGTCATAATGCGTCAAAGTCCAT
>NZ_JBQDYQ010000047.1:7965-25350 GCF_052105255.1 Brevibacterium sp. | reverse complement strand
AAGGTGATGGCCTCGTCCAGTGTTTGGGCGGGGCCATCACTGTATTCACGGATGGGGTGTGTTGTCCGTGCTTATTGCTACCTGGCGGGGGCCCAGCAACCTCGCGCGGGGTTGCTGCGCCCCCGCCAGGTAGCAATAGGGGAAGGCTTCGATTCCATCGCGTCTCACTCCGCCTCGCGCGATCTGTGCGAGCTCCGGAATATCGGCCTCTTGTACGGGCGAGAGCTCCATACCATCTGATCGCAGATGAAGTGCGAACGGCGGCCAGATCTCCGAGATGTCCATGTGACTTGTTTCCATTCTTTCCTGTTCAATGGCCCTGGAACTGCGAGGATGACTTATATCCCACTTGAAGTGACCGGACAACGCTGTCCATTATCTGGTCGCTCGGATTGTTGTTATGCGGGTCACGGTAGGTTTGTGCGCATGAGTCTACATCCATCACTGCAGCCAATCTTCGACACGGTGCTCCAGCGTAATCCTGGAGAGTCGGAGTTTCACCAAGCGGTACAGGAAGTTCTCTATTCCCTGGGCCCCGTCGTGGACAAACACCCCGAATACCTCGAACTCTCAGCGCTCGAGCGGCTGTGCGAGCCCGAACGCCAGATCATCTTCCGGGTCCCCTGGATCGATGACTCCGGAGTCGTGCAGATCAACCGCGCCTTCCGTGTGCAGTTCAACTCGGCACTCGGCCCGTACAAGGGTGGACTGCGGTTCCACCCTTCGGTGAACCTCGGCATCGTCAAATTCCTCGGCTTCGAGCAGATCTTCAAGAACGCCATCACAGGCCTGCCCATCGGCGGCGGCAAAGGCGGATCTGACTTCGATCCGAAGGGCCGCAGCGACCGCGAAGTCATGCGGTTCTGCCAGTCGTTCATGACCGAGCTGTACCGTCACATCGGTGAATACCGCGATGTGCCCGCAGGCGACATCGGCGTCGGCGGTCGGGAGATCGGCTACCTCTTCGGCCAGTACAAGCGGATGACGAACTCCTACGAGGCAGGTGTGCTCACCGGCAAGGGACTGTCCTACGGCGGTTCCATGGTCCGCACCGAAGCCACCGGCTTCGGCGTCGTGTACTTCCTCAAGGACATGCTGGCGGCTGCGAAGAAGAACATCGACGGTCGCACAGTCTCGATCTCCGGATCCGGAAATGTCGCGGTGTTCGCAGCAGAGAAGGTCACGGCCTTCGGCGGCACGGTCATCACGATGTCCGACTCGGCCGGCTTCATCCACGATCCGGATGGCATCGACACGGCACTCGTCAAGCGCATCAAGTTCGAAGAGCGCGGACGCATCTCCGAATACGTGGAGCAGCGCGGGGGACGCGCGACCTACCACGAGGGCGGCAATGTCTGGGACATCGAGGTCGACGTCGCACTGCCATGTGCGACTCAGAACGAGCTCGACGGAGACTCGGCTGCGACTCTGGTCAAGAACGGAGTCATCGCCCTCGCCGAAGGCGCGAACATGCCCTGCACGCCGGAAGCCGTGAAGATCTTCTCCGAGGCCGGCGTCCTCTTCGCCCCCGGCAAGGCCGCAAACGCCGGCGGTGTCGCGACCAGTGCGCTCGAAATGCAGCAGAACGCCAGCCGCGACTCGTGGGACTTCGACTTCACCGAGGCGCGCCTGGCCGAGATCATGGGCGATGTCCACGACAGCTGCGCCGCCGCTGCCGATGAATTCGGTTCGCCCGGAGACTACGTCGCCGGCGCCAATATCGCAGGCTTCATCCGTGTCTCCGAAGCGATGCTCGCTCAGGGAGTCGTCTGATCGACTGAACCACAAGACAGGCCCTGCCCAGGACGGTTGCGCTTCCAAGCGAAGCACGATGATGCTGAGCAGGGCCTGTGTCGTATCTGCCGCGCGCAGTCGGACCGAACAGCTCCAGTTCTGTCAGAGGGCCAAGGACTCGCCGGCGGGTGTATGTCCCGTCGCTCGGCCCGCTCAGCGTTTTCCGATCGTCCCGTAGCCTTTGCGCCAGCGCAGCAGGGGACGGGATGTTCCCGCATTCGTGCCCGCACCCATGGAGACCACCTCACCGACGACGAGGTTGTGCGTGGCGACCTCGAGCACCTCGGTGAGTTCGAGTTCGAACCAGGCGATCGCCTCGGTGAGTACCGGCTGCCCGGCCTGCGGGGCGGGAAAGGTGTCAATGCCTTTGAGCGACCCGTACAGCGGCTGGCCCGAAGCTCCCAAGCGTTCAGAGATGTCTCGCTGGTCGGAATTGAGCAGCGAGATGGCGAAGTGAGAACTCGTCTCCAGGGTCTCCATCATCCGTGAGCCGGAATAGACGCTCACCGCCATCGTCGGGGGATCGTACGACACGTCGAGAAACGAATCGACGGTGATCGCATGCAGGGCACTGCCGCGGGTGGCAGAGACCACGGCGACCGCCGCGGCGATGTCATCGCTGAGTTCGCGGTAGCGTTCTGTGAGGGAATCGTCGTAGGCCTGGTCCATGACACTCATTCTAGGGAACTACAATGGAGCCATGACCATTCCAGCTTCAGGCGGTTCAGCAACGATCGAGCGCGAGCAGTCCGAGCAGCTAGTCGAGCCCGGCGACCACGAGCGCTTCAGCCACTACGCGCCCAAGGACAAGATCATGGAGTCCATGGTGACCGGGACTCCGCTGATCGCCTTGTGCGGGAAGGTGTGGGTCCCCACGCGCGACCCCGAGCGGTTCCCGATCTGCCCCAAGTGCAAAGAGATCTACGAGACGATGTCCGAAGGACCGCAGGAGTAGATGTCCGCGGATCGTCTCCCATCAGCACCAGGGACCTCCGCAGCAGAACAGCTTCCACCGGCATTCCCCGAGCGCGCAGCGTGGGGAACGGCCGGAAAGCTGCGTGCCTGGCAGGCGGAGGCTCTCGAACTCTACTTCCAGAAGCAGCCCAAGGACTTCCTCGCCGTCGCGACCCCCGGGGCCGGTAAGACCACCTTCGCTCTGCGCCTGGCTGCCGAACTGCTGGCCCAAAGAGTCGTCAACAGGGTCACAGTCGTCGCTCCCACCGAACACCTCAAGGTGCAGTGGGCCGATTCGGCGGCACGTGTGGGCATCAAACTCGACCCGCACTTCAAGAACTCCCAGGGCAAACACGCCCCCGGGTACCACGGAGTGGCTCTGACCTATGCGCAGGTGGCGGCCAAACCCGTTCTCCACCACAACCGGACGGCCGCCGGCCGCACCCTGGTCATCCTCGACGAGGTCCACCACGGAGGTGACGCCCTGTCGTGGGGCGATGCCGTGCGAGAGGCCTTCGGCCCCGCGGTCCGTCGACTGTCCCTGACCGGAACCCCGTTCCGGTCGGACACCTCACCGATCCCGTTCGTCACCTACGCTCCCGACGAGAACGGCATCCGCACCTCGGTGGCGGACTACTCCTACGGCTACGGTCGTGCGCTCAAGGACTCCGTCGTCCGCCCCGTCCTCTTCCTCGCCTACGCCGGCGCCATGAGCTGGCGGACCAAGGCCGGCGACGAGATGTCGCACGTCCTCGGCGAGGAGACGACGAAGGACATCAACTCGCAGGCCTGGCGCACGGCACTCGATCCGAAGGGCGACTGGATCCCGGCGGTCCTCAAGGCCGCCGATATCCGACTGACGGAAGTCCGGCGCACCGTCCACGATGCCGGCGGACTCGTCATCGCCACAGACCAGGAGGCCGCCCGAGCCTACGCCAAACGGCTGCACGAGATCACCGGAGAGAAACCGACCGTGGTGCTCTCTGACGAAGCAGGAGCCTCGGAGCGGATCGAACAGTTCCAGAACTCCACCGACCGATGGATGGTCGCCGTGCGGATGGTCTCCGAAGGCGTCGACGTTCCCCGACTGTGTGTCGGCGTCTACGCGACCTCCTCGTCGACGCCGCTGTTCTTCGCCCAGGCGATCGGCCGCTTCGTGCGTGCTCGCAAACGCGGCGAGACCGCCTCGGTGTTCCTGCCCTCGGTGCCCGTGCTGCTGGCCTTGGCGAACTCGATGGAGACCGAACGCGACCATGCCCTCGATCGCCCGAAGAACGAGGACGAGAACGATGTCGTCGTCTTCGACGAGCAGGCCATGGAGCAGGCGAATCGGAACGAAGGCGCCTCGTCGGACCAACTCGGATCCTTCGAAGCACTCGGTGCCGAGGCGCTGTTCGACCGCGTCCTCTACGACGGCGGCGAATTCGGCACCGGCGGAGCCATCGGCTCCGAGGACGAACTCGACTTCATCGGCATTCCGGGTCTGCTCGAACCCGATCAGGTGCGTGAGCTGCTGAGCACTCAGCAGGCCCGGCAGGCGAAGCGCAAGACTGCGGCGGCACCTCCGGCACCCGAGGTGGAGACGAGCGAACTCGAGCACCGCGCGATGAAGGAAGAGCGCAACCAGCTTCAGAGCCTCGTCGGTGCCTGGTCCAGACGCACCGGCACACCGCACCAGAACGTCCACGTCGAGCTGCGCAAGGCATGCGGGGGACCGGCCGTCGCTCAGGCCACACGGGAGCAGATCCAAGCTCGGATCAAGAAGCTGCAGGGCTGGTTCATCGGCAAGAAGTGAGCGCCGCGGTGGGCAAGAAGTGAGCGCCGCGGTGGGCAGGAAGTGAGCGCCGCGGTGGGCAAGAAGTGAGCACCGCGGTGGGCAAGATGTGAGCACCGCGGTGGGCCGGGCCCGGATCAGGCTGAATAGAACACGGTGGGGATGGCGGGCTCGCCGTCCTGCAGGCGCCTGGCCGAACGCGGCAGCTCCGCCAACGACTCATCATGTCGGGCGCAGGCCTTCTTCACGCCTGCCGCACCGGTGAACGATTCATCGACCTCACCGTCGACGACGAGATCGACGCTGAGCCGACGACCGTCACCGAGGTCATCGGGCAGGCTCGGAATGCCGACGGCCTCCTCGACCGCGATCGGACCGTCGATGAGGCGCAGCGCCTCTTTGTGTCCTCCGCGTGAGGGCTTGCCGGAGGAGTGTTTGGCCACCGAGGTCCACTCGCCTGCCTCATCGGCGCGGGCCACGAGCTTGTACACCAGCCCGGCGGCCGGGGCACCTGAACCGGTGACGACTCGTGTGCCGACACCGTATGAGTCGACGGGGGAGGCGGCCAGCGCAGCGATCGCGTACTCGTCGAGATCGCTCGTGACGGTGATCGTCGTGTCGCGGGCACCGAGACGGTCCAGGCTCTCACGAACCTCGCTGGCCTGTTCGATGAGGTCGCCCGAATCGATGCGCACGCCGCCGAGGTTCGGCCCGGCCAGTTCGATCGCCGTGGCCAGCGCCTCCTCGACGTCATAGGTGTCCAAGAGCAGAGTCGTCTCGGTGCCCAGCGACTTCAGCTGGGCGGCGAAGGCCTCTCGCTCGGAATCGTGGAGGAGCGTGAACGAGTGGGCCGAGGTGCCGATCGTGCGCAGTCCGTACTGGAGGCCGGCGGCCAGGTTCGACGTCGAGGCGAAACCGCCGATGACAGCGGCTCGAGCCGCAGCCACGGCCGCATGCTCGTTCGTCCGTCGCCCGCCCATCTCCGCGCAGGGTCGATCGCCGGCCGCCTGAGCCATGCGGGACGCCGCCGAGGCGACTGCACAGTCATAGTTCATCGCCGACAGGATGAGCGTCTCGAGGATGACACCCTCGGCGAATGTCGATTCGATCGTGAGCAGCGGTGAGCCGGGGAAATAGATCTCCCCTTCGGCATAGCCGCGGATATTGCCGGAGAACCGATAGTCCGCCAACCAGTCGATGGTGCGCGAGTCGACGATGTTCTCCCTGCTGAGGAACGAGAGTTCGGCATCATCGAAGCGGAAGTCGCGGATCATCTCGAGGATCCGGCCGGTACCGGCGACGACACCGTAGCGGCGACCTGCGGGAAGACTGCGGCCGAAGACCTCGAAGAGGCTCTTGCGGTGGGCGGCACCGGATTCCAGGGCCGCCTGCACCATCGTCAATTCGTACTGATCCGTGAAGAAAGCCGTCGAATCGGTCCGTGTGAGATCACTCATAGGCGCGATCTTACGTCACGACAGTGTCAGTGTTCTGCCGTATGGTGGAAACGTGAGCAATCCAACGACACCAGTCCTGGAGCCGGAGGCCGATGTCCGACCCGCCGAGGACCTGGCCAAGCCCTGGAGGACCGTGGTCTTCAACGACCCGGTCAACCTCATGAGCTATGTCAGTTTCGTGTTCCAGACCTACTTCGGCTACTCCGAGGAGAAAGCCCACTCGCTCATGCTCGAAGTCCATGAGAACGGCCGCTCCGTGGTTGCCACGGGAGGTCGTGAAGCCATGGAACGAGACACCCAAGCGATGCACGAGTACGGCCTGTGGGCCGCGTGCCAACCCGATTCAGGATCCGACTGACACATGGCCGCTATCGACGCACGAGGGGACGACGTCGTCCTCACCCTGCAGGACAACGAACGCTCGCTCATGCTCACCGTGTTCACCGATCTCGCGGCCCTGCTGGCCGAAGACGGTGACGGCGATGACGACCGTCCGGACTCGGAGAACTGGGAAGCCCGGCTCGGACTCGTCGACCGGCCGCGTCCGGAGGATCCGGCGCTGCTGCGACTGCTGCCCGACGTCGACCCCGACGACGAGGAGCGTTCGGCGGAGTTCCGCCGCCTCACCGAGTTCGACCTCAAACAGGCCAAGGCACACAATGTGCGCATCGTGCTGCTGGGACTGAGCAAGGGCAACGACATCGCCCTGACCCGCGACGAGGTGCTCGCCTGGATGAAGGGACTCAACGATCTGCGACTCGTCCTCGCCGTGCGCCTCGAGATCGACACCGAGGAGGCACAGGAGGAGAAGTACGCCCACCGCGAGGGCCTCTCCGAGTCCGAAGACCTCACCCTGACCCTGTACGACTTCCTGACGTGGATTCAGGACCGATTGACAACGACCTTGCTCGACCAGAGGCAAGGGGATGACGAGATATGAGACTCACCGCTATCGGCACCGCAGGTTCCTTCCCAGGGCGCGGCGCTCTCGCCAGCTGCTACCTCATCGAGACGGATGAGGACACACCCACTCGCATCATCCTCGACCTCGGATCCGGTGCGCTCAGCCCTCTGCAGGAGACGATCGACACCGATCGTCTCTCCGGCATCGTGCTCAGCCACCTCCACCCGGATCACTGCATGGACATGACCGGCCTCTACGTCAAACACTGCTTCGACCCGAAGTACTTCAACGGCGACATCTCCGACACCGGAACGATCCGCACCCGCACCCCGGTGTTCGCTCCGGCCGGCGCGAAGGAGCGCCTCTTTCGGGCCTATTACACGGATCCCGGCAAGTCCCCGGTCGCCAACGGGGGAGACGATTCGGACTTCGACCACGCCTTCGAGTTCACCGACATCGACCACGGCAGTCGGCATCAGATCGGATCGCTGACGATCGAATCCTTCCTCGTCGACCACCCCGTCGAGGCCTACGCCCTGCGGATCACGGACGCAGCCGGCAAAGTCATCACGTATTCCGGTGACAGCGATGAGTGCGAGAACCTCGTCGAGGCGGCCAAGGGCGCGGACCTCTTCCTCTGCGAAGCCGCTTTTCAGGAAGACCGCGACACGGCACGCGGAATCCACCTCACAGGCAAGCGCGCCGGACGTGTGGCGCAGTACGCCGAGGCATCCGCGCTCGTGCTCACCCACATCCCGGCCTGGACCGACTGCTCCATCGTGCGCGGTGAGGCGGCCGGGGAGTACCGTGGACCCATCGAGCTGGCGAAGCCCGGAGCCACCTGGACCGTGTGACTCGGCGACGACCAGCAGACACCACCATCGAGACGAAAGAGGCAGACAGTGCGAGCAGACGGCCGTGCAGCAGACGAACTCCGTGACGTCCGGATCACCCCGGACTGGATCAACACCGCCGAAGGGTCCGCGCTCGTGGAGTTCGGCAACACCCGCGTCCTCTGCGCAGCCTCGCTGACCGAAGGCGTGCCGCGGTGGCTCAAGGGCCAGGGACGCGGCTGGGTCACCGCCGAATACGCCATGCTCCCGCGAGCCACCGACTCCCGCAGCACCCGCGAGTCGGTCAAGGGCAAGCAGGGCGGACGCACTCACGAGATCTCCCGCCTCATCGGCCGCAGCCTGCGGGCGGTCATCGACATGGACAAGCTCGGGGAGAACACCCTCGTTCTCGACTGCGACGTCCTCCAGGCCGACGGCGGCACCCGCACCGCCTCGATCACCGGCGCCTACGTCGCGCTGGCGAAGGCCATCGACAAGGGGCGATCGACCGGGCTCATCCCTGCTGCCCACCAGCCGCTCATCGACTCGGTGGCGGCTGTGAGCGTCGGCATCATCGACGGACAGCCCCTCCTCGACCTGCCGTACGTCGAGGACTCGCGAGCCGAAACGGATATGAATGTGGTCATGACCGGGTCCGGAAAGTTCATCGAAGTCCAAGGCACGGCCGAGGGAGCACCGTTCGACCGCGACGAACTCGGCAAACTGCTCGACCTCGCCGGCCACGGGTGCACCGAACTCACCCGCATCCAGTCCGACGTGCTCGCCGGATGACGACGTTCGTGATCGCCACTCACAATGAGGGCAAGAAGCGAGAGCTGCTGACCATCCTCGGGCCCGTCCTCGGCACCGATACCCAGGTGCTCACCGCCGCCGAGGCGGGGCTCGGCGATGTCGCTGAAACCGGCGTCACGTTCACGGAGAACGCGCTCATCAAGGCGCGTGCCGCGGCCGCCGCGACCGGACACACCGCCATCGCCGACGACTCGGGAATCAGCGTCGACGTGCTCGGCGGCGCACCGGGGATCTTCTCCGCTCGCTGGGCCGGCCGACACGGCGACGACCGCTCGAACCTCGAACTCCTGCTCGCCCAGCTGGGTGATATCGCAGCCGAACACCGCGCAGCGCAGTTCCGCTGCGCGGCCGCCGCTGTGACCGCCGACGGTCGCGAGTTCACCGCCGAGGGAGTCATGCCCGGACGGCTGGCCACCGAGCCCAAGGGTGAGAACGGCTTCGGCTACGACCCGATCTTCGTCCCCGAAGGCTCTGAGCTCAGTGCCGCCGAGATGAGTGCTGAGGAGAAGAACTCACGTTCCCACCGCCGGTTCGCCTTCGACGCACTGGCCGCGATTCTCGCCGACGAGCCGAATCTCTGAATCGCTCACCCACGATGCTCGGCATCTGAACGCAACTGCCTCACCAGCTGAGAAATTCGGATACACTGACGGTGCTCGAATGTTGGCGAACGACCCTCTTCGTGGTCGGCGAAATCGAGGAGAACAATGAAGACTCCGCGCATCATGACGTGGGTGGCGGCAGCGGCCGCCACGAGCCTGCTGATCACAGGCTGTTCGGCCGGCGCCTCCGACAGCGGAGGCGATGCGCAGCAGAAGGACTCGATGACGATCGCCTTCACCGCCGAACCGGTCAATCTCGACTTCACCTCCACCTCGGGGGTCGCGATTCCCGAAGCGCTGATGGAGAACGTCTACGAATCGCTCGTCCGCCTCGACGGCGAGGGGGAGATCCAGCCTGCCCTGGCCAAGGACTGGTCCCTGTCCGATGACCGCAAAACCTACACCTTCGAACTCCAGGAGGGTGTGAAGTTCTCCAATGGTGCGGACTTCACCAGCGAAGACGCGAAGTACTCCTATGAACGAGTGCAGAACGACTGGAAGAACGCGCTGAAGTCGAAGATGGACATCGTCGAGTCCATCGAGACCCCGGACGATTCCACCGTCACGATCGAACTGAAGAGGCCGTCGAACACCTGGCTGTTCAACCTCACCAGTCTCGTCGGTGCCGTCTTCGACACCGAGGGAACCGACGACCTGGCGAACGAAGCCATCGGCACCGGTCCCTTCGCGATCGAGGAATTCACGCGCGGACAGTCCATCGACTTCACCGCCCGCGACGACTACTGGGGTGAGAAGCCGTCCCTGAACTCGGTCCAGTTCAAATACTTCAAGGATGCGGTCTCGGCCTCGAACGCCCTGAAATCAGGAGAGATCGACCTCGTCTCCAACCTCCAGGCGCCCGAACTGGCCGGAGAGTTCCAAAGCGACGACTATCAGATCGTCTCCGGCACCACGAACGGCGAAGTCGTGCTGTCGATGAACAACGCCGAAGGCATCTTCAAGGACAAGAAGGCCCGTGAAGCCGTGATGTATGCGATCGACCGCAAGGCGGTCCTCGACACGGCGTGGGCGGGCTACGGCGAGCTCATCGGCTCGATGGTGCCCCCGACCGACCCGTACTACGAAGACCTGACCGGAGAGTGGAAGTACGATCCGAAGAAAGCCAAGCAGCTCGTCGACGAGGCCGGGATCAATGGTGAGGAGTTCGCCTTCACCGTACCGAACCTGCCGTACGCGAAAGCGATCTCCGAAATCGTCTCCGCCCAGCTCGATGAGGTCGGACTGAAGGCGAAGATCGAGACTCAGGAATTCCCGGCCGTGTGGTTGGACAAGACGTTCACCGAACACGATTACGACATGTCGGTGATCAACCATGCCGAACCACGCGACATCCTCACCGTGTTCTCGAAGGACTACTACATCGGCTACGACGATTCGACGATCACGAAGCTCGCGGAGAAGGCCGACACCGGCACCGAGGAGGAATACATCTCGGGGATGAAGGAGATCGCCAGGACGATCACCGAGGATGCCGCCTCGGACTTCCTGTTCCTGTTCCCGAACCTCGTCATCGCCAAGTCCGGCGTCGAGGGAATACCCGCCAACCGCGTCTCCGACGCGTTCAAGATCGCCGACCTCAGCTGGGCCTGACCGCACACGTCGATGCTCACCTACGCCATCAACCGTGCGGTCCAGTTCGCACTGTCCCTCCTCGTCGCCTCGGTGGCGGTCTTCGCCCTGATGAGTCTGCTGCCCGGCAACGCGGCACAGGTGGCGCTGGGAACGAATGCCACCCCGGAAGCGGTGGCGGCGCTGGAAGCACAGTACGGGCTCGACCGGCCACCGCTCATCCGGTATTTCGACTGGATGGGCGGAATGCTCACCGGAGACTTCGGCACCTCCTACGTCACCGGTGCCGAGATCACCCCCGTCATCGTGGGCAGCGTCCAGGTGACCGCGATCCTCGTCGTCGCCGCCATCGCCGTGTCCATCGTCATCGCAGTGCCATTGGGCACCTTCGCCGCTCTCGAACAGCGCAACTGGATCGGTGTGACGATCTCAGGCCTCAGCCAGGTCGGCATCGCGATCCCGAACTTTCTGGCCGCGATCATCCTCGTCATCGTCTTCTCGCTGACCCTCGGGTGGTTCCCGTCCCAAGGGTGGATGGCTCCGATCGAGGGCCTCGGCGGCTTCCTCCTTCGTCTGGTCCTGCCGGTCGTGTCGCTGGCGCTCGTACAGGCGGCGATCCTCACCCGCTATGTTCGCTCGGCTGTCCTCGACGTGATGCGGGAGGACTATATCCGCACTGCCCGTGCGAAGGGACTGACCCGGACGAAGGCACTGTTCGTCCACGGGCTGCGCAATGCGGCGATCCCCGTCATCACCGTCGCCGGAGTCCAGCTGGCGACCCTGCTGGTCGGGGCCGTGATCATCGAACAGATCTTCGTGCTGCCCGGAATCGGATCCGAACTCGTCCGCGCCGTGGCCAACCGCGACCTTGTGGCGGTCCAGGGCATCGTCATGGTCCTCGTCCTGCTCGTGCTCATCATCAACCTCATCGTCGACATCCTCGTGCCCATCGTCGACCCCCGGATCAGGAACGCCGCATGAAACCGACCGGTGCTCAGAGTCCCCGCGACCATGCCGATCCCGTCGATCTCAACCCGGCCGCCGCGACCGCCTCGGCGAACGGCGGCTCCGCCCGGTCCCGCAAGAGCGGGCGGCGGGTGAACGCATCGATGGTCATCGGTGCGGGCCTGGTCGTGCTCATCGTCGCACTCGCCCTCGTCTCCTTCGTGTGGACCCCGTACGATGCGAACGCGATCGACCCCGCGGCCCGGCTGCAGAACGGCAGCCTCGCCCATCCGTTCGGCACCGACACCTTCGGCCGGGACACGCTGACCTGGGTGATGGTCGGGGCGCGGATCACGCTGCTCGTCGGCGTCGTCGCCGTCGGCATCGCCCTGCTCATCGGCACCCCGATCGGAATCATCTCCGCCCTCTTCGCGAAGCAGCCGTGGGGAATCTGGATCGACTCGGTGATCATGCGCGCCAACGACATCCTGCTGGCCTTCCCGGCCCTGCTGCTGGCGATCATCTTCGCCGCCGTCTACTCGCCGGGGACGGGCCCGGCGATGGTCGCCGTCGGCATCGCCGCGATCCCCGGGTTCGCTCGAGTCGCGAGGTCGGGGACGCTGCAGGTCCTGGGCACCGAATACGTGCGCGCCGCACGAGCGTCGAACCGTCGGATCCCGGCCATCGCCGTCGTCCATGTGCTGCCGAACATCGCCGGAATGGTCATCGTCCAAGCATCAGTGGCGTTCGCGATCTCGGTCCTCGCCGAGGCGGGGCTGTCCTTCCTCGGACTCGGCACCCAGGCCCCGACGCCGTCGTGGGGCCGGATGCTGCAGGAGTCCCAGCAGTACCTGTCCACTCACCCCGAACTCGCGCTGTGGCCGGGCGTGTTCATTGCGCTCGCCGTCCTCGGCTTCAACCTCTTGGGCGACGGTCTGCGCGACCGTTTCGATCCGAAGATGGAGGCTCGAGGTGCCTGAGAATCTGCTCGAGGTCCGCGACCTCACCATCACCCCTGCCGGAACACAAACGCCGGTGCTCCATGACGTCAGCCTCAGCCTGGCTTCGGGGGAGCGGGTCGGACTCATCGGCGAATCCGGCTCGGGCAAGTCGCTGACCGCCCAGTCCGTGATGGGACTGCTGCCCGAAGAGCTGCACACCCGGGGGCGGGTGCACCTGCAGGGGCACTCCGGGAACCTGCTCGACGCGAAGGAGACGACCCTGGCCGGGATGCGGTCGGACATCGTGTCCATGGTGTTCCAAGAGCCCATGAGCGCACTCAACCCGCTCATGCGCATCGGCGACCAGATCGCCGAAGTGCTGCGCATCCACGGCAAGGTGCCCCGAGCTCAGATCCCGACTCGTGTGCGCGATCTGCTCCGCGACGTCCACATGCCCGACCCGGACAGTGCCCGGTTCGCCTACCCGCACCAGATGTCGGGCGGGCAGCGGCAACGCGTCATGCTCGCGATCGCCCTGGCGAATTCGCCGCGGCTGCTCATCTGTGACGAACCCACCACCGCCCTCGACGTCACGGTGCAGAAGCGGATGCTCGACCTCATCGCCGAAAGGGTCTCGGACGTCGAGGCGGGGCTGCTGTTCATCACTCACGACCTCGCCGTCGTCGCCGGAATCTGTGATCGAGTCATCGTCATGTACCGCGGCCGCATCGTCGAGACCGGCAGCGTCGACGAAATCTTCACCGCACCTCAGCACGAATACACGCGAGGGCTCCTGGCATCCTCGGACCTCGACGCCACCGACGAGCGCGGTCGGCTCTTCACGCTCAAGACCGCGCTCGCCTACTCGGGTCCGCGGCTCGACAAGGCAGCGTCGTCGGCAGAGCCGGTGGAGCCGGGGGATTCCGTGGACGGGACCGCCTCGGTGACGGACGACGATGGGACCGCCTCGGTGACGGACGACGATGGGACCGCCTCGGTGCGGGAATCGGCGCCGCTCATCGACGTCTCGGACGTCACCCGGGTCTTCCGCGGACGCGGTCTCTTCGGCCGCAGACGATCGGACGTCACCGCTCTGGGCGGAATCGACTTCGCCGTCTCGACCGGAGCTCGGCTGGGCATCGTGGGGGAGTCGGGCTCGGGGAAATCGACGCTGCTGAACATCCTCTCCGGTCTCGACCGACCGACCACCGGCCATGTACGCGTCGGCGACATCCGCGTCGAAGCCGCGAGCTCTCAGGCTCTGCGTCGCTTGCGCGAGCGCCTGCAGATCGTGTTCCAGGACCCATTCGCTTCGCTCGATCCGCGGATGCGCATCGCCGATATCGTCGCCGAACCGCTCATCGCCGCGGGTATCGACAAGGACGAACGGGACGCGCGGGTCATGGAGATGATCACCGCCGTCGACCTCGATGCGGACTCTCTGCGTCGGTACCCGCACCAGTTCTCGGGCGGGCAGAGACAGCGCATCTCGATCGCTCGGGCACTGGTGACCAAACCGCAGATCCTCGTCGCCGACGAAACGGTCTCCGCCCTCGACGTCTCGGTGCGTGCGCAGGTGCTCAACCTGCTCACCGACCTCGTCGACGAGTACGCGCTGACCCTCCTCTTCGTCTCCCACGACCTCGGCGTCGTCAAACACCTGTGCTCCGACGTCATCGTCATGAAGGCCGGGCAGATCGTCGAATCGGGGGCCACGGAGGACATCTACGCGAACCCGCAGGAGGAGTACACACGGAGCCTCATCGCCGCCACCCCGAGCCTGGCCGAGGCGCTCGCGGCCGGATAGCGCGGCCGGCGTCTGCGAGCAGCGACGAACCATCGAGAGAAAGGGCAGCACGTGAACACAACGCTTGCCGACCACAATGCGGCCGAACTGGCGGCCGGTTTCGCCGGCGGAGACTTCGACCCGCTCGAGGTGCACTCCGCGGTCGTCGACCGCATGAACGACTGCGAACCGACCATCAATGCGCTGTTCCACCGCGACGACGACCGCTCCCGGAACTCAGCCGCGGCCAGCGCCGCCCGCTGGCGTGAGGGCCGCCCGCTGAGCGACCTCGACGGGGTGCCCGTGACGATCAAGGAGAACATCGCTCGCCGCGGCGTCCCGCTGCCCAGCGGCCACGCCTGGGTGGAGATGCCGGTGGCCGACGACGACGCCCCGATCACCCAGCGTCTCGAAGAAGCCGGCGCCGTCATCCTCGGATCGACGACGATGCCCGACTGGGGAATGCTCTCGTCAGGTGTGTCCTCACTGCACGGAATCACCCGCTCGCCCCTTGACCCGAGACTGACGACCGGCGGGTCGAGCGCCGGCGCCGGAGCCGCAGCGGCGGCCGGATACGGACCCATCCACATCGGCTCCGACATCGGCGGGTCCATCCGCCTGCCGTGCACCTGGCTCGGACTGGCCGGACTCAAACCCAGCTTCGGTCGAGTCCCGCTCGATGCCCCCTACCTGGGCAGGTGTGCAGGACCCCTCGCGCGGACGATGGCCGATGTCAAGGCCGCCATGGACATCATCTCCGCCCCGGACGATCGCGACTATTCGCGGCTGCCGCGGTTGGCCGCCGATGACGCGCAATCACTGCCGGGCAGGGAGTCGACCGCGGTCTTCGATCCGCAGGGACTGCGCATCGGTGTCCAGCTCGACGCCGGGTGCGGGGTCGCCGCCGCTGCGCAGGTGCGTTCTGCCGTCACCGAGGCGGCCGAGAGGTTCTCCGCGGCCGGAGCCGAAATCGTCACGCTCGATCCGTTCATCGACGATGATCTGCTCCATGACATGGACCTATTCTGGCGGGTGCGATCGTGGGCCGACCTCAAGGCGCTGCCCGTCGACGAACAGACGCTTATCCTGCCCTATATCCGACAGTGGGCGCAGGACGGAGCCGATACCAGTGGAGTCGAGCTGATGCGCTGCTATCACAGTGTCCAGGAGATCCGGCGTCGGACGATCACCGCCACAGCCGAATTCGACCTGGTGATTTCGCCGACGGCTCCGGATGCGGCATTCCCGGCCGAGCAGCCCATGCCGTACCCGCAGGTGCACGAACCGATGGGCCATATCGGGTTCACCATGCCGTTCAACATGTCCGAACAGCCGGCGGCAACGGTGCTGGCCGGATACATGGATGACGGTCGGACCATCGGCGCGCAGATCGCCGGACGGCGGTTCGCCGACGACCTCGTCATGGCCGCCGGCGCCTGGTTCGAGGCCGCGGCCGGACTCGCACAGCCGACACGGTCGGTGGTGGGCTGAGCGCGGACTCGGGGATCAGAAGTCGAAGAACTCGACCGAGAGCTTGTCTCCGTCGATCTTCACGCTTCCCGACACCGACAGGGAGTTTCCGTTGGAGAAGTACGAGGATCCGGACCTCTTGCCGTCGACGGAGAAGTTGAACTTGCCGGGCTTGTCGGTATAGAACGAGCCGGTGCTCGTGTCTCCGGTGCCGAAGCTGGCCTTCACCTCGGGCATCTCCTTCATGTCCCACTCGGCGGTGTTCTTCTTCGCCAGATCATCGAGCTTCTTGTCCGAACCGCCGACGGGAATCTCGGTCGGGTCGTACTTGATGAAGTCGCACTTCGGCTCGATGCTCTTGTTGTCGAAGCACTTCTCGAGCTCCTTCTCGACCTGTTTCTGAACTTCCTTTTCGAAGGCGCCGGTCGGGGCCAGGTTGAGGTTGAGGGTGGTGGGGGACACCTGCCCCTTGTTCGGCTGTCCACCGGGAGCGAAGGCCTTCGGGAAGTTCACGTTGGCCGTATCGGATGCCTCTGAGATCCACTTGCTCTTCGGGATCGTGAAGTCATAGCTGCCGGGGTAGACGGCGAACGAGGTGGTGCCCGACTTCGCTTTGTAGTCCTCGCCGTTGACGGAAAGACCGTCGGCGGCGGGAATATCGAGCGAGATGACGTTGAGGTCGGGGCCCTTCATCGTCCACTTGTCGAAGAACAGGTCCTGCTTGCCGTCCTTCGTCGCGGAGAGCTCGACATTGTAGGGGCTGCCGTCGAGCTCGTAGGAGACGACGACGGTTCCCTTGTCTCCGTCCGTCTTCGACGATTCGACCTTGGCCTTCTCGATCTTCGCCGAGGAGGAATCGGTGAATTCCTTCTGCAGCAGGTCGAGGTTCGTCCCTTCCGGGCGTGCGGACGGTGCGATCTTCTCCGCGGCGGCGAAGTCACCCTTGTTCAGGGCTTCGACGTAGTCTTCGGCGACTTTGTCGGGTCCGTACTTGTTCTTGTTCACGCTGCCGATGACGAAGAACCCGACGAGGACGAGGATGATGACGAGTGCGACCGCGCCGAGAGTGATGAAGAGGGGCATCTTGCCCTTCTTCTTGTCGGGGCGATTCTCGGCCCGGGTGGCAGTGCTCTGCCCGCCGGCGAAGCCCGGGGCCGGAGCCGGCTGCGGTATCCCCTGGGACGGGCCGGATCCTGTCTGTGGGGCATTCGGGCCAGACCCCGTCTGGTACTGCCCGGACTGGTTCTGGGCGGAGTTGTACTGGCCCGGCTGGTTCAGGGCACCGGGATACGGGGGCTGATTCTGCGCTCCCGGATAAGCCGCATTCGAGTACTGGTCGCCCGGCTGTTGGCCACCCGGCTGTTGGCCACCTGGCTGTTGGCCGTCCTGCGGCTGGGCGCCGGGGTAACCCCCGTCCGGCTGCTGCGGGTTCTGGTACTGGTTGTTCGGGGCCTGTCCATTCTGAGCCTGGCCACCGGGAGACGGGGCACCGGGGTAGGGGCCTGCCTGTGAGCCGCCCGGG
>NZ_JBQDYQ010000047.1:0-7865 GCF_052105255.1 Brevibacterium sp. | reverse complement strand
CCGTCGGCGGCTCCGACTCAGGCTTCGGTCCGCCGGTCTCCGGAGGCTCGCTGGGTGGTGGCGGGAAATTGGGGTGATCGTTCCCGTTGCTCATCGTGGGGTCATCCTTTGCGTGTACAAGCCTGTCCTGGCGCAATTGTACTTCCCGGAACAGGGAATCGCGTGGTCAATACCGGGAAGCCGAGACGGGTTAGGCGAAAATGGTCCTGATGCACACTTCTCCACACCCTCAGCCCTACCGGCGCACGATCCTCGCGGTCCTCATGGAAGTCGCGAAGATCGATCTCATCGTCGTCCCCGCAGGATTCGTCATCGCCACCGTCTTCTGGATCATCGGGCTCGGCTCACAGCTGCCCTATTCGGCGATTCCCGAATGGGCATTCGCACTGTGGGCGACGGTGTCAGGGCTGAGTGTCTCGACCCTCGGTTTCGACTTCTCACTCGCACCGAGTCTCGTGACTGTCGGCCTGTGGTTCCTGGTGGCGGCCGGCGCCAAACGTGTGGTCGGTGGCACGGCAGCGGACAGTCCGACCGAGAGCGAGGACGACCTCGGCGGATGGTGGGCGCTCATGGGAACAGCTCTGGGCACCTACGTCGTGGCCTACGCGGGTCCACTCCTGGTGCTGGCGATCCTGGTCGGACAGGCCGCGGTGACGCCGTTCGGATTCCTCCGGCTCGTCCTCTTCCTCCTCACGGCCGTGGCCTGGGCCCTCATCCGGGTCCGCGGAATCGGTGACATTCCCGGCCTGTCCCCGATCGCCGATGAGACCTTCAGCGTCGCCGTCCGACTCGTCCGCCGTCTGCTGTGGGCGGCAGCGGCCCTCGGAGTGATCGTGCTCCTCGTCGGAATCGCGATCCGCTGGAGCGACGTCGCCGATACTCTGCAGGTCTACAGCTCACCGGTCGCCGCGGGCATCGGTCTCATCGTCGTCCAGGCGCTCTTCGCCCCGAGCATCGTCTACTCGGCCGTGTCCTGGACTGCCGGGACGGGAGTGGGCATCGGCGGGGCCGGGACGAGCTCGGCATTCACCTCGACCTCCGCTCCGGTGCCCGATGTGCACGTGCTGCAGCTGCTGAGCGGGGACTATCCGGCGTGGACGGCGGCCGCACCGGGACTCCTAGTGCTGCTCGGGCTGCTGTGCGTCATCCTCGGCCGCGACCGAGCTCGCGACATCGCCGAGCAGTCGTGGATCGGACTGGGAATCGCGATCGGGATACTGTTCGTCATCGTCGAGGTCCTCGCCCTGTTCGCCCGCGGAGCCATGGGCCCACTGGGCCTGTCCGGGTTCGGACCTTCGGCACTGACGTCGGCACCGGCGATCACGGGGTGGATCGGTGCGGGCATGGCCGCCGGACTCCTCTTGATCAGACTCTCCGGTCTGCACACCGTCGACTCCGATTTCGCCGATGACGATGAGGATGGAGACGACGAGGATGCCTTCGATGAGGCAGACGGATCAGAGGCATTCGGCGAGGACGAGCCGGAGCCGGTCGACGGCGTCGTCAACGACGACGAACCGCGATAGACGGGGATGCCGCCTCGGTGAGGGGTCAAGCGTGAGGCGAGGGCATCCGCGGTGAGGGGAACAGCGTTGAAGGCCGGCGCTGAAGGCCGGCGCCAGAAGGATCGGTGCCAGAAGGATCGGGGCCGGGCTCCGTGGATCAGTTGGTGCCGGGCAGTTCGAGGTCTTGGCCGGTGATCTGCTTGAACCAGTCGCCCAGGCCGGACTGATAGTCGCTCGTACACGAGATCTGGGCCTGCTGGGTGATCGCATCGCGCAGGCATTCTTCGTACTTCGACTGCACCGGCCAGAGGATGACCGAGGACATCGTGGAGAAGATGAGATAGATGCTGAGCAGACCGCCGAGGATGCCCAAGGACATGTTCCGGCGCTGCTTGGCTCTGACGACGGCGACGATGTACTTCACCGACCACACGACCGCGGCGACGGCGAAGCCGATGGCGGCGAGCTTGAACGGCAGCTGATACGTGAACGTCAGCACCGAGGCGAGGATCAGCAGTATCAGGACCAGTCCATGCCGTGCGGGTGCGGCCTGTGCCTCCTCTTCGGGAGTCGGCGCTTTCTTCTCTTCGGTATTCTGCGGTGACGTCACCGGATCAGTTTCTCACAGTCGACTGACAAATGCCTCGGCGGCCCGTGTCCGCAGGGTGACCGTCGGGCATCGTCCACGAGCTGCAGACGTTAGACTGTGCGGGTGCGCATCGTTCTTCTGGCATCCGGTTCCGGTACCCTCACGCAGTCCGTCATCGACGCTTTCGCCGATGGAACCCGCGGAGTCGATATCGTCGCCATCGGAGCCGACTCGACCACGGCCGGGGTCCTGGAGCGGGCAGAACGGCATGCGATTCCCACCTTCGTCGTCCGACCCAAGGACTACGCCGGCCGTGACGAATGGAACCGGGCGCTGAAGGACACGGTGGCCGAGCTTGCCCCGGACTGGGTGATCTCCGCCGGATTCATGCGCATCCTCGGCCCCGTCTTCGTCGACGCCTTCCCATCCAGGATCATCAACACCCATCCGGCGCTGCTGCCATCGTTTCCCGGGGCACACGGAGTCCGCGATGCGCTCGCCCACGGGGTGAAGCTGACCGGTGGAACCATCCACCTCGTCGATTCGGGAGTCGACACCGGACCGATCATCACCCAGTACGCGGTTCCCATCGGCGATGACGACACCGAGGAGACCGTGCACGAGAACATCAAGGCCCGTGAACGCGCAGAGCTCGTGCGCCTGCTCGCGCACCTGGCCCATACCGACCTCGTCGTCGATGGTCGACATGTCCGCGGATATGTCGCCTCGGCGATGACCGCCCACTGACCCCGCCGTGCGAAGAACCGACCGGCGATCGAACCTCGAGGAGGATCTGTGACAGGAACCCGTGCGATCAAGAGAGCGCTGATCAGCGTCTACGACAAGACCGGCCTGGAGGAGCTGGCTCGCGGCCTCCACGCAGCCGGAGTCCAGATCGTGTCGACCGGATCCACGGCTGCGAAGATCGCCGAGGCGGGAGTCGCGGTGACGAAGGTCGAAGAGCTCACCGGGTTCCCCGAATGCCTCGAAGGACGGGTCAAGACCCTGCACCCACGCGTCCACGCCGGCATCCTCGCTGACTCCCGCAAGCCCGAGCATCTCGAGCAGCTGTCCGAACTCGAGATCGAACCCTTCGACCTCGTCGTCGTCAACCTCTACCCGTTCGCCGACACCGTCGCCAGCGGAGCCGGCTTCGATGACTGCATCGAACAGATCGACATCGGCGGACCTTCGATGGTGCGTGCGGCGGCGAAGAACCACCCCACGGTCACCGTCGTGACGGATCCGGCCGACTATTCGGCCGTTCTCGACGCTGCCGCCGGTCACGGCTTCGACATCGAGGCCCGTCGCACCTTCGCCGCCCGCGCCTTCGCCCACACCGCGGCCTACGACGCGGCGGTCGCCTCCTGGTTCGCCGCGGAGCTCGCCACCGATGAGAAGGCCGCATTCGCCGGTCTCACCGGGGAGAAGATCGCCGACCTGCGCTACGGGGAGAACCCGCATCAGGCGGCGGCCGTCTACTCGGACGGAACCGTGGGAATCGCGGGGGCGAGGCTGCTCGGCGGCAAGGCGATGTCGTACAACAACTACACGGACACCGATGCCGCGATCCGTACCGCGTTCGACTTCGACCAGCCGGCCGTGGCCATCATCAAGCACGCGAATCCCTGCGGACTCGCCGTCGGTGAGACTGCGGCCGCGGCGCACAAGGCCGCGCACGAATGCGATCCGCTGTCGGCCTACGGCGGTGTGATCGCCACGAACCGGGAGGTCGACGCCGAGCTGGCCGCCTCGATCAAGCCGATCTTCACCGAATGCCTGGCGGCTCCGTCGTTCAGCCCGGAGGCGCTCGAGATGCTCGCGACGAAAAAGAATCTGCGACTGCTCGAACTCGGCGACATCGATGTGCCCACAGCCGAGATCAAGCCGATCAGCGGTGGATTCCTCGTCCAGGACCGTGACGCTTTCCAGGCCGACGGAGACTCCGCCGAGAACTGGACCCTGGCCGCCGGTCCGGCAGCTGCACCCGAGGTCCTCGCGGATCTCGAATTCGCGTGGAAGGCCGGGCGGGCCGTGAAGTCGAACGCCATCCTGCTCGCCAAGGACGGTGCCTCGGTGGGTGTGGGAATGGGTCAGGTCAACCGCGTCGACTCGGCCAAACTCGCCGTCGAACGTGCCGGAGCCGAACGCGCCACGGGAGCGGTCGCTGCCTCGGACGCCTTCTTCCCGTTCCCCGACGGTCTGCAGATCCTCATCGATGCAGGAGTCACCGCCGTGGTGCAGCCGGGCGGATCGATCCGCGACGATGAGGTCATCGCGGCTGCGGAGGCGGCCGGAGTCACGATGTACCTGACCGGGAGCCGCCATTTCTTCCACTGAGATGAAACGGCCTCATCCCCGCCATGCACGGCGGGGGAGAGGGCCGATCTCGAAACGATGGATCTATTGGAAACGGCGGTACGCGCATCCCACCAGGCGTGATTGGGTGCTGCTCGGCTGTCTTCTGGGCGTCGCCGCGGCAGCGGCGTGCTCCATCGTCGACTTCCGCCTCGGTGCTGTCGTCCTCGCGGTCGTCCCCGCCGGGCTCGCCGGGTTCCGGGCGATGCCGCCGCCGTGGACCGATGTGTGGACGAACCGGTCGAAGACCGTTGACATCGCCACCTGTCTGCTGTTCGCCGGACTGCTGGTCGTGCTGGCGTTCCTCGTGCCATTGACCCGCTGATGATTCGGTCTCGGCGACATTCTTTATGTGCATTCGCTGAGAACTGCGACGCGCGGGTGTTGCCACGCCGGTAACAATGGCAAGGTGAGTGGCGTCAGAGGTTCGCTCAGAACCTTTTCCGATGAAAGGAGACAGCATGGGACTCGACGATCTTACGAACAAAGCCAAGGACGCCTTGAATAGCGATAAGGGTGAAGAGATCAGCGACCAGGGCCTGGACAAGGCTGCTGACGCCGCCAACAACGCCACCGGCGGAAAATTCGAAGACCAGATCAACCAGGGTCGCGAAGGTGCCGATGGCAAATTGGGCAACGAATGATCTTTGAGCCATAGCCGCGTCCGGCATGGATGAGCGCCGAGGAGAACGTGAGTTCTCCTCGGCGCTCTCTCTATTCGCGGCACGGTGCCGGACCGTGCGTCCACCGAAGCGGTCGGCTCAGCTGAGTTTGTCGATCGGGGCGTAGCGCAGCAGCAGCCGCTTCGATCCGGCCGAGCCGAAGTCGACGACGGCCACGGTCTTGTCTCCGACGCCGTTGACCTCGGTGACGGTGCCGAGCCCGAAGGACTCGTGTGAGACCTTCTCACCGACCTCGACGGAGATGACCTCGCGGTTGGGGCGGATCCGGTTGGGGAATCCGGCGACCGGTGTCGATGAACTCGCACTCGAGCGTGAGCGGGAACTGCCGCCGGACGACCGCGACGACCCGAAACCGCCGGAATAGCCGCCGGAGGCGTAACCGCCGGAGCCGAATCCACTGGAACCGTAACCACCGGAGCCGAAGCCTCCGGACCCGAAGCCACCGGAGAAGCTTCCCGTGTTCTCCCAGTTGATGAGGTTCTCCGGGATCTCGGAGAGGAACCGGCTCGGCGGATTGTACTGAGGCTGACCCCACATGCTCCGTGTTTCGGCGCGAGTGACGAGCAGCCGCTGCCGAGCTCGGGTGAGCCCGACATAGGCCAGACGTCGTTCTTCCGACAGCTCCTGCGGATTCTCAAAGGAACGCGAATGCGGGAATCCTCCGTCTTCGAGCCCGGTGAGGAAGACCACCGGGAACTCCAAGCCCTTGGCCGTGTGCAGAGTCATCAGCGTGACCTGGCCGAGTTCGGTATCGGGGATCTGATCCGTATCCGAGGCCAGAGCCACCTGCTCGAGGAACTGATCGATGGCCGCCGCGCCGACGCCTGGGGCGGTGGAGGCGTCAGCGGAACCGGCGTCATCGACGTCGGGATCGACCGCCTCGGCGGGGGTTTCGGTCTCTGCTGCGGTCGGATCTTCGGCGGTCGCCTCGGCGCCGTTGTCCGTGTCGCTGTCATCCGGGGTGTCCGGTTCCGCAACCGCGGCAGCCTCCCGAGTGGCGACGAAATCCTCGGCCACGGCCACGAGTTCGGCGAGGTTGTCGACTCGGGATTCGTCCTGCGGGTCGGTGCTCTTCTGCAGGGATTCGAGGTATCCGGACTGTTCGAGGATCGCCTCGATGACGCGGGAGAGCGGGGAGGACTCGGCGGTGGAGCGCAGATCCTGCATGAGGTCGTAGAACTTCTGCACTGAGGTCAGGGCGCGCGAACTCAGGTGAGGGATCTCGTCGAGGCGGCCCAGGGCGGTGAAGAAGCTGATGTTCTCTCGGTCGGCGAAGTCGGCGATGATGCCCTCGGTGCGGTCGCCGATGGAGCGTTTGGGCACATTGAGGATTCGGCGCAGGTTGACGTCGTCATCGGGGTTGGCGACAACGCGCAGGTAGGCGAGGGCGTCCTTGATCTCCTTCCGCTCGTAGAAGCGGGTGCCGCCGACGACCTTGTACGGGATTCCGGAGCGGACCAGTGCGTCTTCGATGGCGCGTGACTGTGCGTTGGTGCGATAGAAGACCGCGAAGTCTCCGTAGGTGTACTTCTCTTCATCGATGAGGTCATCGATGCGGTCGACGATGAACCGGGCTTCACCCTGTTCGTTCTCGGCCACCCAGCCGACGATCTGTTCGCCGGAGCCCTCCGAGGTCCACAGCTTCTTCTCGCGGCGGTCGTCGTTGTTCGCGATCACGGCGTTGGCGGCGTCGAGTATGTTCTGCGTCGACCGGTAGTTCTGCTCCAACAGAATGGTGTCAGCGTTCGGGAAGTCCTTCTCGAACTCGACGATATTGCGCACCGTGGCGCCGCGGAAGGCATAGATCGACTGATCGGCGTCGCCGACGACGGTGAGTTCGGCACCTTTCGGCCCTCCTGCTCCGTCACCGGCCAGGGCCTTGATCAGAGAATACTGTGCGGGGTTCGTGTCCTGGTACTCGTCGACGAGGATGTGGCGGAACCGGCGACGGTAGGAATCGGCCACCTCGGGGAAGGCACCGAAGAGGTGGACGGTCTCCGCGATGAGGTCGTCGAAGTCGAAGGCATTGGCCAGGCGCAGACGGGAGGTGTAGCGCTTGAAGACGTCGGCGAGCACCTCGTCGGCGGGATTGTTGGGCCGCGGGATGAAGTCGTCGGGGGTCTGCAGTTCGTTCTTGAGGTTCGAGATCCGGTGCAGAATGGCCCGCGGAGCGTACTTCTTCGTGTCGAGGCCGAGCTCCTTGAGGATCTGGGCGACGAGTCGCTGGGCATCCTGGGCGTCGTAGATCGTGAAATTCGACTTCATGCCCAGCACCTTCGCCTCGCGGCGGAGGATGCGCACACACGAGGAGTGGAAGGTCGAGACCCACATGGCGCGGGAGGCAGGGCCGACGATCGAGGACACGCGTTCGGCCATCTCTTTCGCAGCCTTGTTCGTGAACGTGATCGCCAGGACTTCGCCGGGGTGGGCGCGACCGGTGGCCAAGGCGTAGGCGATGCGTCGGGTGAGCACCGTCGTCTTGCCCGATCCGGCTCCGGCGACGATGAGCAGCGGGGATCCCGTATGGATCACGGCCTCGCGCTGCCTGGGGTTGAGTCCGGTGAGGAGTTCGGCCGCCCGGGAGTCGGCGCCGGCGGCATGGTCGGTGTGTTCAGCTGCAGCAGTCATGTCGCCCCCAACGATACCGTCAGCCTCAGACACGAGCTCACACCCCTCAGAACTACCTGACGGCGGCCCAGCAACCTCGCGCAAGGTTGCTGGGCCGCCGTC
>NZ_JBQDYQ010000046.1:0-26643 GCF_052105255.1 Brevibacterium sp. | reverse complement strand
TGCCGTTGTCCTTCGACCAGTTGATGAAGTCGGCGACGACGAGGAAGTAGCCGGGAAAGCCCATCGAGATGATGATGTCGAGCTCGTAGTCGGCCTGCCTGCGGACATCGTCGGGAACACCGTCGGGGTACCGGTAGTCGAGCCCCTTCGCGACCTCTTTGATCAGCCACGAGGTCTCGTCTTCACCGGGAGGGCACGGGAACTTCGGCATGTAGTTCGCCGAGGTGTCGAAGGAGACCTCGCACTTCTCGGCGATCTCGAGGGTGTTGTCGCAGGCCTCGGGGAACTCCCTGAACAGAGACCGCATCTCTGCGGGAGTCTTGAGGTAGTAGCCGGAGCCGGAGAAGGCGAAGCGCGATCCGCCCTGATCGTAGGTGGGTTCGATGAGCTTCGAACCCGATTGGATGGCCAGCAGAGCCTCGTGCGCCTTCGCATCGGATTCGTGCGTGTAGTGGAGGTCGTTGGTGGCGACCAGCGGAATGTCGAGTTCCTTCGACAGTCGGATGAGGTCCTTCGTCACCCTCTTCTCGATGGACAGGCCGTGGTCCATGAGTTCGACGTAGTAGTTGTCCCTGCCGAAGATCTCACGGTACTTCCCGGCCGCCGCTTTGGCTTCTTCGTACTGACCCAGCCGCAGCCGCACCTGCACCTCGCCCGAGGGACAGCCGGTGGTGGCGATGAGTCCGTCGGAATAGCTCTCGAGCAGATCCTGGTCCAGTCGGGGCCATTTCGCGGTGACCGAGTCCAGGGAAGCATACGATGATGCCTTGAACAGGTTGCGCATGCCCGTATTGTTCCGAGACAGCAGAGTCATGTGCGTGTAGAGACCACCGCCGGAGAGATCGTCGCTCTTCTGCGATTCGTCGGTGCGCCACTTCACGCGCGTCTTGTCCCGGCGGTCGGTACCGGGGGTGACATAGGCTTCGACGCCGATGATGGGTTTGATTCCAGCGGCGGTCGCCTGAGACCAGAAGTCGAAGGCACCGAACAGGTATCCATGGTCGGTCGTGGCGATCGCGGACATTCCCGATGCCTTAGTCGCCGCCATCAGGTCGGCGAGGCGCGCCGCACCGTCCAACATGGAGTATTCGGTGTGGACGTGGAGGTGGACGAAGTCCTCGTTCGGCACTGAGCGCCGCCTTCCTGAAGTTGCCGGTGTTGCCGTTCCAGTTTAGTCCATCGGACTCTCCGGGGAGGGCTCCCGGACGTGATGTTCCCGGCACGCGGCACCGGGGCTCCTGCGCCCGCAGTTCAGCGCGGCGTGTCGCTCAGCCGCCGGGTTCCGGCACAGGCAGTGGCGGCGGGGCCGGCCACCGGTGTCAGCTCGGCCGGATGCGGTCGAGCGCGGTCTGCAGGTCCTCGGGGTACCCGCTTTCGAATTCGACCCACTTCTGCGTATCGGGGTGATGGAAGCCGAGTTTGACGGCATGCAGCCATTGGCGTTCCAGTCCGAGTTCCTTGGCCAGCACCGGATCGGCGCCGTAGGGAAGATCGCCGACGCAGGGATGTTTGGTGGCGGAGAAATGGACGCGGATCTGGTGAGTGCGTCCGGTCTCCAGGTGGACCTCGACGAGTGCGGCACGGCGGTGGGCTTCGATCACTTCGTAGTGGGTGATCGCGTTTTTACCTTCGGTGCGCACTGCATAGAGTCCGTCGTGTTTGGGATGCCGGGCGATCGGGGCATCGATGGTGCCGAGCACAGGATCGGGCAGGCCCTGCACGAGGGCATGATAGGTCTTTTCCACCGTGCGTTCCTTGAAGGCGCGTTTGAGCACGCTGTAGGCGTGTTCGCTCTTCGCCACGACCATCAGTCCCGACGTGCCGACGTCGAGTCGCTGCACGATGCCCTGACGTTCGGGCGCGCCGGAGGTGGCGATGCGGAATCCCGCCGCAGCGAGACCGCCGACGACGGTGCGTCCGGTCCATCCGAGGGCCGGGTGCGCTGCCACACCGACGGGCTTGTCGACGACGACGAAGGCATCCTCGTCGTGGACGATGCGCATTCCCGGCACGGGATCGGGCACGACCTCGAGCGGCTTTTTCGGCTCGGGCATCATGATGTCGAGTCGTTCACCGGCGATGACGCGATCGGACTTGATGACGGGGCGCCCGGACATCTCCACTCCCCCGTCGGCGCAGATCTCGGCGGCCGCAGTGCGGGAGAGACCGAGCAGCTTCGACATCGCAGCGTCCACGCGCTGGCCGTCGAGTCCTTCGGGGACGAGGATGGAACGTTCAGTCATGAGAGTCCTCTTTCACGTGGGTGGAGTCCGATCCCTCGATGTCGATGCCCCTGAAGCTGACGATGACGAGGGCCACTGCGGCGGCGGAGATCGCGATGTCCGCGACATTGCAGATGAACAGAGACAGATCGATGAAGTCGACGACGGCGCCGTGCAGGAACGACGGTTCACGGAAGAGCCTGTCGACGAGGTTGCCGAAGAGTCCGCCCAAGAGCAGACCGAGGCCGATCGCCCAGGCCCGCGACCCGAGCTTGCGAGAGATCACGAGGATGGCGATGAAGACGCCGACGGCGATGATCGGGAAGATCCACGTCACGTTCGACCCGAGGCCGAGCGCGGCACCTGGGTTGCGGTAGAAGGTGAATCCGGCCAGGGAGCCGATCACCGGAACCGGAGGCCGATCCTCGAGGAAGGTGACGGCGAGGAACTTGGTGAACTGATCGATCACGAGCACTGATGCTGCGATTGTGAACAGCAGGACCATCATTGCGGCGCGAGGTCGTTTCACCCGTGAGGCAGGATCGTTCATTTGGTTCATTCTAGACCACTGGCGGCGTTGCCGGATGCAGCCGTGTGGCGGTGCAGTGCGCGGACACGACGGAGGCCCGGGCACTCCGCAGAGTTCCCGGACCTCGGTCGCTGGTGCGCTGGGATCAGAGCTTGTGGTTCGAGGAACCGCCCAGCGGGGCGTTTCCGTCGAGCGTCTCCGGAGCCAGGCTCGTGAAGTTCTCGAGTTCACGCAGCTGATCGTTGAGGTAGCTCTTGAGGCGAGTGCGGTACTGGCGCTCGAAGTTCGAGAGCTGGTCGATCGAACGCTCGAGGGCCGCCTTCTGCGATTCGAGGGCCGAGAGCGTCTCGTCGCGCTTGGCTTCGGCCTTGCCGACGATTTCCGCTGCTTCCTTCTCAGCGGCCTTGATGAGCTCGTCGCGCTTGCGCTCACCTTCGGCGACATGCTCGTCGTGGACGCGCTGAGCCAGAGCGATGAGACCATGAGCGTCTCCGTCGCCTGCTGCGACAGCGCCGAGACCGGCACCCGCGGCTCCACCGGTTGCCGCAGCAGGTGCAGCAGAGCTGTCCTTGGGGGCCGGAGCGGCTTCCTTGACGACCGGGGCCGGGGTCTCTTCGACCGGTGCCTGAGCGGCAGGTGCCTCGGACGGTTCCGGAGCCTCTTCCTTCTCTTCCGGTGCGGGAACGGCTGCGGGCATCGCCTGAGTGGCGTCGATGTCCTCTGCCGGTGCCGCGGAGGCGCCCCCGGCTTCGAGTTCCTTCACACGCTGTTCGGCGATGGAGAGCTTCTGACGCAGCTCGTCGTTCTCCTGGTAGAGACGGCGAAGCTCAACGACGACCTCATCAAGGAAATCGTCGACTTCGTCCTGGTCGTACCCGTCGCGGAACTTCACATGCTGGAACCGCTTGTTTACTACGTCTTCAGGCGTGAGCGCCATGAGGTCACCTTCAGTCGATCTACATTCATTACGCTGCCGCCCCGAAAGACGGCTTCCACGTCACATTAGCGTAACACCTGCAGTTTTGTCCCGCAGTAATGGCGTGTCTCGCATTCAATGACGAACTTTTCCGCATCCGAGGCTAACAAGCCGAGCACGCGGACAGTCAATTATGGTGAGCATATTCACCACTTATCCGGTGATCGCGCAAACACTTCACGATAGTCGACCGGATTGATCCGGAGGCGACTCCAGGTGCCCATTCATCGTGATCCACCAGCCGAGGTCACCGCGGCGAAGGCATCAGGCGGAGGTGTGCGAGAGGTTGAAGAACACCGACGCGATGATCTGAATGCCGATGAGCAGGACGATGAATCCCAGGTCGAGCGAGACCTGCCCCAGACGCAGCGGCGGAATGATCCTGCGCAGCAGCTTCAGCGGCGGATCGGTGAGTGTGTACACGATCTCGGCGAGCACGAGGAGGAAGCCGGTGGGCCGCCAGTCGCGGGAGAACACCTGGACCAGGTCGAGCACCACGCGCACCAGGAGCACGTACACATAGAGGCTCAGGGCTGTACCGAGGATGTAGAAGATGATGGCCACGTGGGTCCCCCGCGCCTTTCGTTGTTGCTTGAGAGTTCTGAGGCTTTAAGCCTATCGGCTCCAGCTGAGGACGAGTTGAGAGCGTCCAGGCGCCGTTCAGCTCTGGTTGAAGAAGCTGGCCTGCGTGTCCGAATCCGCTTCGTTCTCGCCGGCGACCTCGATGTTCTCGGGAGTGAGCAGGAAGACCTTGTTCGTGACCCGTTCGATCGACCCGTGCAGTCCGAAGATCAGGCCGGCGGAGAAGTCGACGAGACGCTTGGAGTTGTTCTCGTCCATCTCGGAGAGGTTCATGATCACCGGGGTGCCCTCGCGGAAGGCGGCGCCGATGACCATAGCGTCGTTGTAGCTGCGGGGGTGGATGGTCCTGATGCGATTCATTGAGGTTCCTGGCGCCGGGGTGTCTACGGGACGGATCGGTGACGGATGGATCGGCGTCACCGGGGCCGGAGTCCGTTCCTCGGCTGCGGCCGGTTCGTCGTACTGGTCGTCCTCGTCGAAGGTCTCGACGACCTCGCGGTCCCGGCGCGCCGGTTCACGACGGTCGGTGTGCTGGGTGGTGGTCTCGTCCTCTTCTTCGACGAAACCCAGGTATTCCAGCGTCTTCTTGATTGCTGACATGTCTAAAGCTCCTCGGACTTCGGCACTTGCTCACCTGTCGCCCAAACTATCGCACCCGAGCATCCGGGCCGGTGAGTCCTATGGGTGTGTCGCGGTCTTTTCTTCCTGCAGCCAGATGATCCCAGCGAACCGCCCCGTGCGCTTCTGCCTGCGATAGGAGAAGAGGTCCTCGGATTCCTTCGTGCAGGTGCGCGAGAAGTGATCGATGGTCACATCCGCCCGTCGCAGCTGTTCGGCCACCGTTCCGGCGACGTCGAGGGCCGGTGTGCCGGTGACCGACACCGAGGCGGCTGTCGGCTCGATCGCCGCGACCTCGCTCCTCAGCTCGGCTGGGACTTCGTAGCACCGCGGGCACACCGAGGGACCGATGACCGCGTGGATGTCCCGTGCACCGGCGTCGTGCATAGCGGCCACTGTTCTGCCGACGATTCCCGCGGCCATTCCCGGGCGACCCGCATGGACGGCGGCGATGACGCCCGCCTCGGCATCGGCGAGCATCACCGGGGTGCAGTCGGCGACCATGATCGCCAGGCCCACTCCGGACACGGTCGTCAGCTGGGCATCGGCCTCCACCGGAGTCTGCCGCAGCTGTGCTTCGTCGCCGATGATATGCACATCGGTGCCGTGGACTTGGGAGACGAACGAGAGCCGCTCTCCGCTCAGGCCGATGACCTGAGCGAGAGCGGCTCGGTTGGCTGCGACGAGTTCGTCATCGTCTCCGACGTGGCGGGCGAGGTTGAACGAGGAGAAGTCCCCGCTCGAGTATCCGCCGTGCCGGTCGGTGAAGGCGACGTGGGCGGTGCGCCCGCCCGGGATGACGAACCTCGAACGCAGCATATTACTTGAGGAAGTCCGGGATATCGAGATCGGAGTCGAAATTCGAGCTGCTGCGTTCGCCCGGCAGTGAAGCGGGAATCTGGTGTTCCTCGCTGCGGCGGGGGGCAGCTGCAGTCTCGTCGGCTTCGGGAGCCTCGGGCTCGGGCTCGGCGATGACGGGCGACTCGGGCTCGGTCTCGGCCGGAGCGGCGGCCGGGATCGGCGCGGGGATCTGATCGGATCCGGCGACCTCCGCATTCGGGGAGGTGTTGTCGAATCCGGCGGCGATGACGGTCACTCGGCACTCGTCGCCGATGTTATCGTCGATGACCGCGCCGAAGATGATGTTCGCCTCGGGGTGCGCGGCCTCCTGCACCAGGCGTGCCGCCTCGTTGACCTCGAAGAGTCCGAGGTCGCCGCCGCCGGTGATGCAGAAGAGCACTCCGTGGGCGCCGTCGATGCTGGCTTCCAGCAGCGGGGAGGCGATGGCGGATTCGGCGGCCTGCACGGCACGGTCGTCGCCGGTTGCCGCACCGATGCCCATGAGCGCAGTGCCGGCATCCTGCATGACCGATTTGACGTCGGCGAAGTCGAGGTTGATCAGGCCCGGGACCGAGATGAGGTCGGTGATGCCCTGGACACCGGAGCGCAGGACCTCATCGGCGGAGCGGAAGGCTTCGACGACGGAGACGCTGCGATCGGAGATTGAGAGCAGACGGTCGTTGGGGATGACGATGAGGGTGTCGACCTCTTCGCGCAGCGCCGCGATTCCGGCTTCTGCCTGCGCGGAACGACGGCGTCCCTCGAAGGTGAAGGGGCGGGTCACGACGCCGATGGTCAGTGCGCCGAGCGACCGGGCCACGCGGGCCACGACGGGGGCGGCACCGGTTCCCGTGCCGCCGCCTTCGCCGGCGGTGACGAATACCATGTCCGCGCCCTCGAGCGCGTCGCGGATGGCGTCTTCCGAGGATTCGGCGGCTTTCTTGCCGATCTCCGGGTCTGCGCCAGCGCCGAGGCCTCTGGTCTGGTCACGGCCGATCTCGAGCTTGACATCGGCGTCGGAGAGGACGAGAGCCTGGGCGTCGGTGTTGATTGCGATGAACTCCACGCCGCGCAGGCCGACGTCGATCATCCTCTGTACAGCGTTGACACCGCCGCCGCCGGTACCGGCAACTTTGATGTCCGCTCCGGATTGTGGGAATTCAGCCAAGTCGGTTCCTCGTCTCAAGCGCTTGCGCTCCGCAGGGTCTGCGTGCGCATTCGGTCTGTGTTCTCTGCCCTGAGGCTATTGGGCGGGGCAATCTCACTGCAACCATTCTCGCCGGAGTGTCGGTGTTCGGCCAAACTTCACACCCGGTGTGTCGGGGCCAAACGGAGGCAATCGCAGTGTCTGGCCCAAGCGGTGCGCACGAGTGGCGTTCCGGGCTGCCGCTCGTGCGCGCCGCGGCTTCAGTCGGTGACGGGCACCGAGGGTACGGAGACATCGATCTCCGTGCGGCCTTCGGCAGCGAGCTGGGCGGCGGTGCGCACCTTGAGGCTGGAGTCGGTCGAATCGCCGAAGACGACCGTGGCTTTCTGCTTGCCGGTGTCGAGTCGCCCCTTGAGGCCCATTGCGTCTTCGGCCTCGATCGTCACCAGCTGTCGGCGCAGCTCCGGACGCAGATCGCCCATGAAGCGGATCACCGCGGCGACGGTCTCTCGGTCCGGCTGGTGTCCGCCGCTGCTGAGCACGGTGAGCTTCTTCGGCGCTGTGTCGACCGTGCCGAGATCGACGGCCTCTGAGTCGTAGAGACGGTAGCCGGATGCGCCTTCGATCGCGATGACGGGGGTGCGGTCGGTGATCCCGATCTTCAGCGCTCGGGGTCCGGCATAGTGGACGGAGGCGGCTTCGGCTTTCGGGAACTCCTCCAGCACCGAGTCCTCGACCGCTCCCGGGCGCACCTGCGGCAGGGGCCTGCCGCCTTGACCGTCGAGCACGAAATCGCTGACCGTGTCCGTGTCGATCAGTTCGCTGCCGCTCACCTGCACCTTCTTAAGTGTCAGCAGGGGTGAGAACCAGGCGACGGCGACGAGGGCGATCAGCGCGGCCACGATGCCGATGGCGATGAGGCGTCGACGCCAGGTCTGTCGGCGGCGGGCCCGGATGACTCCGGTGAGGTCGGCGGTGGAGTTGTCTCCGGACCGAGCCGGGGGAAGCGGCACCATGGGCCTCAGCCCTCCAGTGCGCTCAGCAGCTCGGGTCCGAGAATCGTCACGTCGCCGGCTCCGACTGTGAGCACGAGATCACCGGGCTTCACCCGTGCCGCGACGAACGGGACCGCCTCGGCGAAGGACTCCAAGAAGGTCGCGTTTCCGTGCGGGACTCTGTCGGCGATGAGCGCTCCGGTGACTCCCGGCACGGGATCTTCGCGAGCGGGGAAGACGTCGAGGACGACGACCTCATCGGCCAAGCTGAGGGCCTGTCCGAACTCCTCCCGGAATTCCATCGTCCGCGAATACAGGTGCGGTTGGAAGATCGCCCAGACCCGTCCGCCGTCGGTGACGACTCCGCGGGCGGCGCTGAGCACCGCACGGACCTCGGTCGGGTGGTGGGCGTAGTCGTCGATGACGCGCACTCCCGCCGCGATGCCGCGTTCTTCGAAGCGCCGGCGCGTGCCCCCGTAGCCGGCGAGCCCGGCGGCCGCGCGTTCGACATCGGCGCCGAGGCTGTGGGCCACGGCGATCGCGGCAGTGGCGTTGAGCGCATTGTGCATGCCCGGCTGCCGCAGTTCGACCCGCAGCTCGTCGTCCCGGCCGGGCAGGTCGAGGACGAAGGTCGAGCCGATTCCGGAGTCGAGGTCGCGCAGCACGAGATCAGCGTCGGCGGAGGTGCCGTAGAGGACGACGTCGGCGCCCTGGCTGCGCGAGTGCAGGGCGACGTCGTGGGATCCCGGGTCGTCGGCGCAGGCGATGATCGTTCCACCCCGGGTCTGGATGCCGTCGCAGAATTCGATGAAGGCTTCGCGCACCTTCTCCGGAGTCCCGTAGTGGTCGAGGTGGTCGGCTTCGACGTTCGTGAGGATGCCGATCGCCGGTTCGTAGAGGAGGAACGACCCGTCGGATTCATCGGCCTCGGCCACGAAGACGTCTCCGGTGCCCAGGTGGGCATTCGTGCCCGTCGTCGACAGCACTCCCCCGATGACGAAGGACGGGTCGACTCCGCAGGCCTGCAGTGCCACGGTGGTCATCGACGTGGTCGTGGTCTTCCCGTGGGTGCCGGCCACGGCCACGGCTCGCCGGTCGACCATGAGAGCGGCGAGGGCCCCGGAGCGGTGGAGGATGCGCAGCCCACGTCGCTGTGCTTCGACGAGTTCGGGATTGTCCTTGCGGATGGCTGAGGAGATCACGAGGGTGTCGGCTGCCCCGAGGTTCTCGGCCGAATGTCCGATCGTGACCGTGGCGCCCAAGGTGCGGAGAACATCGACGACGTTGGATTCCTTCGCGTCGGAGCCGGAGACGTCGACCCCGTTCATGGCCATGATCCGGGCGATTCCGGACATTCCCGAACCCCCGATGCCGATGAAGTGGACGGCTCCGAGCTCGCCGACGGGAACGATGCTCGCAGGAGTCGTGTTCGCAGAGGTCATGGTCAGCCTTCCAACGCGCGATTGACGATGGCGGCCATGCGGGCCGCGGCATCGGTGGGGTAGTTGAGGTTCAGTGCCGCTCGGCTCATCTGCGCGAGTCGCGATTCGTCTGCGAGCAGCGGCAGGATGGTCTCGACGACCGTCGACGGTGAGAAGTCGGCATTGTCGACCATGAGCGAGGCGCCGGCGCTCACGCTGCCGGAGGCGTTGAGGCGCTGTTCGCCGTTGCCGATGGCCAGGGGCACGTAGAGAGCGGGGACACCGGCGACCGTGGCTTCGGAGACCGTGGCTGCTCCGGAGCGGGCGACGAGCAGATCGGCGACCGCGTAGGCTCGGTGCATTCCGTCGACATAGTCGACGACGTGGTAGTCGCTCAGTTCGGATGCGACCTCGCGCAGAGCCTCGCCCTTTCCGGCTCCCGTGATGTGGAGGACCTGGATGCCGGCCTCCTGGCATGCGGTCGCGGTGGCGAGGAAGGCCTCGTTGATCTTCTGTGCCCCGGAGGACCCGCCTGTGACCACGAGGACGGGGCGGTCATCGCGCAGCCCGAGATCGGAACGGAAGCCGGCACGCTGATCTTCGTCGCTGCGGTCGAGATCGGTGATCTCTGTGGGCATGGGCATGCCGACGAGAGTCGAACCCGGCAGCTGCGTGTCTGGGAACGTGATGCCGACGCGACCCGCTGTGGTCAGTCGGGCGCCGAGGCGGTTGGCCATTCCCGGCTTCGCATTGGCTTCGTGGACGATCAGTGGGATCTTCGCCTGTTTGGCGGCGAGGAACGCCGGTGGGCACACGTAGCCTCCGACGCCGACGACGGCGTCGATGCCGCGGGAGGAGATGATCTGCTTGACCGCGGAGATATTGTCGCGGAAGCGAAACGGGAATCTCAGCAGGGCTGGACTGATCGATCGCGGCATGGGCACCTTGTCGATGGTGAGCAGTTCGAAGCCGGCACGGGGAACGATTTCGGCCTCGAGTCCGTCGGGGGTGCCCAGCGCCACGACATCCCAATCGGGGTGCTGCCGGGCCAGCTCACGGCCGATCGCCAGCATCGGCGAGATATGGCCGGTGGTGCCTCCACCGGCGAGGAGGATATTCGTCATCTCATTTCCTTTTCTTACGGGCAAGCACGGCGAGCGAGGACCGCAGGCGATCCCTGTTGGCGGCGATGGCCGCCTCGGCGCCCGGCTCGGTGCGAGCGAACGACAGCACCACACCGACGGCGAGCAGCGAGGCGATGATCGACGAGCCGCCGTAGGACACGAACGGCAGAGGCAGACCGATGACCGGCAGCATTCCGGTGACGACGCCGATATTGATTCCGGCCTGGCCGATGATGAGGGCGAAGAAGCCGGCGGTGGCGACCTGGACCATGAGGCTGTTCGAGCGCATCACCACCCGGACCATCCCGAAGCCGAGGACGGCGAAGATGAGGATGACGACGAGGGTGCCGACGAGGCCCAGCTCCTCTCCGATGATGGCGAAGATGAAGTCATTGTGGGCTTCGGGCAGCCAGGACCATTTCTCACGGCTGGCGCCGAGTCCGACTCCCAGCCATCCGCCCGAGGCCAGGGAGAACAGTCCGTGGTTGGACTGCCACGCCTGCCCCATGGTGTCCGCGGCGGACTGATCGGCATGTCCGGTGAGCATCGCCTGGATGCGGTCGAGACGGTTCTGGGAGCTGAGGACGAAGAAGGTGACCGCCGCAGCGAGCACGCCGCCCAGGAGCAGGAAGTACTTCATCGGGAACCCACCGACCCACAGGCAGACGATCGCCATGGCCATGATGACCAGGCCGGTGCCGAGGTCGTTGCCGGCGACGACGAGTCCGGCGGCGGCAAGGACTCCGGGAACGACGGGGATCATGGCGTGGCCGAAGGAGGTCATCTTCCCGGCCTTCTGGGCGAGGATGAGGCCGAGCCACAGGGCGAGGGCGACCTTGAGGAACTCCGAGGGCTGGATCTGGAATCCGCCGAACCCGATCCAGTTCGCGTTGCCCTTCGTCTCCTTGCCGAGGCCCGGGATGAAGACCGCTGCCTGCATGGCGAGGCCGCCGATGATCGCGAACCAGGCGGTCCGCTTCCAGAACTGCAGCGACATCCGGCTCGCGATGTACATGAGGACAAGGCCGACTCCGGCGAACACCGCCTGTTTGTTGAAATAGGCGAACGATGACCCTGCTCCCCCGTCGTAGGAGGTGATCGATGACGCGGAGAGCACCATGACCAGGCCCAGCCCCGTGAGCAGCACGACGGAGACGAGAATGAGGAAGTAGGTCGTCAGCGGATGGGCGGAGAGGCCGGAGACGTCACCGCGCACATGATCCCATGCGTTCCGGATCGCCGAGGCGGTCTTGTTCTTTCCGGCGGCCTTCGCCGGCTTCTTCGCAGGTTTCTTCCCGGTGGCCTTCGCCGTCTTCTTCACACCGGAGGCTTTCCTCGCAGCGGTCTTCGAGGCAGGTTTCGCGGCGGCGGACTTCCCCGCGCGGGCTTTCGCAGCGGACGTCGCGTCCGGGGACTTCGTCGCGGTCGACGCTGCGGACCGCTTCGATGTCGGCGGAGCCGTGGCGGCAACAGTCGTCTTCGCAAGTTTGCGGCGGCGACGTTCATCCGCCTTCGCGGTGGCCTGCCGTCCCATCTCAGCGCTCCAGGTGCGTGTTGACGGCCTCGGTGAACAGTTCGCCGCGAGTGTTGTAGTTGAGGAACTGGTCCATGCTGGCGGCCGCCGGTGCCAACAGAACGGTGTCGCCGGATTCGGCCAAGCGGGCGGCGGCGTCGACGGCGGCCGCGGCGACCGCCTCGCCGCGGCGCTTCGGAACTCCCGAATCCACGGCCAGGGCCGGCTCGATGCGGACGACGTCGAGGTCCGGGATGGTCGCGGCGATGGCCTCGCGATAGGCCGAGTCGTCTGCGCCGATGAGCACGAGTGCCTTGAGCCGGTCGCGGTGGTCGGCGAACAGAGTAGTGAAGTCAGCGCCTTTGGGCAGTCCCCCGGCGATCCAGATGATCGAGTCGAACGCGGCCAGTGAGGCATTCGCGGCGTGAGTGTTCGTCGCCTTCGAATCGTCGACCCAGCGGATGCCGTCCGCGTCGGCGACGGTGACCATGCGGTGAGCTCCGAGCGAATGGTTCTGCAGTCCCGCGGCGATCGCCTGACCGGGCACGTCGATCGCGCGTGCCAGGCAGGCGGCGGCCAGAGCGTTGGCGACCTGGTGAGGGGCCGGCTGCGACCCCGCGACGCCGGTGGCGGCCGCCACATCGTCGAGGGAGGCGAGTTCGGCGGCAGAAGAATAGCGCTGCGGGATGAAGGCCCGGTCGACCAGCAGGTCGTCGACGACGCCGAGTTCGCCGGGGCGAGGCACACCGGTGGTGAAGCCGATGGCCTTGGCTCCTTCGATCACGTCGGCGTCCTCGACCATGTGCAGGGTCACCTCGTCGGCGCAGTTGTAGACGCAGGCGAGCTTCGCATCGTGGAAGATCTTCGCTTTGTCTGCGGCATAGGCTTCGGCGCTGCCGTGCCAGTCGAGGTGGTCGGGGGCGATGTTGAGCACGGCCGCGGCGTCGGCGCTCAGCGACTCCTGCCAATGCAGCTGGAAGCTCGAGAGTTCGATCGCGAGGACTTCGAGGCCGGGTTCGAGCACCGCCTCGAGCAGCGGGGTGCCGATGTTGCCGCACGCCTTGGCCTTGAGCCCGGCGGCCAGCAGCATCGATTCGAGCATCGTCGTGGTCGTCGTCTTGCCGTTGGTGCCGGTGATGGCCAGCCATTTGGCATCGTTCGTCCCGCGGATCCGCCAGGCGAGTTCGACTTCGCCGATGACGGGGATGCCGGCCTCTGCTGCGGCTGCGAGCACGGGTTGGTCGGGCCGCCATCCGGGCGAGGTGACGACGAGGTCGAGTTCGCCCTCGGGCAGAGTCTCGACGTGTTCGGGACCGCGTCGGATGTCGACGTCGAAGACCTCGAGGATCTGCGCCTTCTCGCTGACATCGGCCGTGTCGTCGCCGTCGATGACGATGACGTCGGCACCGCGTTCGCCAAGGTGGACGGCGGCGGGGAATCCCGTCACGCCGAGGCCGGTGACGAGGATGCGCAGTCCGGCCAGGGATGAGCTCGGGCCGCTGAGCGCGGCAGGGATCTCCTTGGGGGTGGTGGGGTCATCAGCCAACGCGGGCCACCCAGTCGGCGTAGAACAGGCAGATTCCGGCGATGACGAAGAGGGCGGCGATGATCCAGAATCTCACCACGATCGTCACCTCCGCCCAGCCCTTGAGCTCGAAGTGGTGCTGGAGCGGCGCCATGCGGAACACGCGCTTGCCGGTGGTCTTGAAGGAAGCGACCTGGATGATCACCGACAGGGTGATGATGACGAAGAGTCCGCCGAGGACGATGAGCAGCAGCTCTGTGCGCGACATGATCGCCAGTCCGGCGAAGGCGCCGCCGATGGCCAGCGAACCGGTGTCGCCCATGAAGATCTTCGCTGGGGAGGTGTTGAACCACAGGAAGCCGAAGCAAGCGGCGGCCATGGCACCGGCGACCATCGCCAGGTCACGGGGGTCGCGCATGTAGTAGCAGGCATTCGTGGCCTCGGACATGAGGTTGCAGTTCTGCGTCGACTGCCAGGTGCCGATGACGACATAGGCGGCGAAGACGACCACCGAGGCACCGGCGGCCAGACCGTCGAGACCGTCGGTGAGGTTGACCGCGTTCGAGACGGCGGTGACGATCAGGTTCGCCCAGATGACGAACAGGATGAGTCCGAGGATCGCTGAGCCGAAGGCGAGGTCGAGGTTCGTGTCGCGGATGAACGAGACCTTCGTCGACGCCGGGGTCTCGCCGAAGGAGTTCGGGAACTGCAGGGCGAGGACGGCGAAGGAGATTCCGACGAAGGCCTGGCCGATGAGCTTCGGTATCGGCCGCAGGCCCAGCGACCGCTGCTTCTTGATCTTGATGAAGTCGTCGAGGAACCCGACGACCGCCAGTCCTGCAGCCAGCCACAGCACGAGCAGACCCGATGCCGTGGGCACGGAACCGGTGAACAGATGTCCGAGCAGGTAGGCGAGCACCGCGGCGCCGATGATGACGACACCGCCCATGGTCGGGGTCCCGCGCTTCGTCGCATGCGAGGTCGGACCGTCGTCACGGACGAACTGGCCGTACCCCTTCCTGACGAGCACCCGGATGAACAGCGGGGTGCCGACGAGGGCGAAGATGAGAGCCAGGCAGGCTGCGAGCAGTACGGCAATCATCAGGCCCCCGATACCCCGGCGATTTCGTCTCCCAGGTAGCGCAGACCGGCGTCGCGGGAGGATTTGAACAGGACGATGTCGCCGGGTGCGAGTTCGGCATTGAGCAGATCTCTCGCTTCGGCCGCTGTGGCGACCCAGGCCACCTCGTTGCCCCAGGAGCCCTCGAGGTTCGCAGCGTTGAAGATCGGCTTGGCACCGTCTCCGACGACGATGGTGCGAGTGATGTTGAGTCGCACGACGAGTTCGCCGATCTCCGAATGTGCGGACACCGACTCATCACCGAGTTCGAGCATCTCGCCGAGCACGGCGAAGGTGCGACGCGGGCTCGTCTCCTCGTCACCGCGGCCCATCGAGGCCAGGGTCTTCAGGGAGGCTCGCATGGATTCGGGGTTCGCATTGTAGGCGTCGTTGAGCACGGTCACACCAGTCGGCGAGTCGATGAGCTCCATCCGCCAGCGGCTGGCCGCCGAGGAGGTCGACAGGGTCGTGACGATCGACTTGGTCGACACTGCGCAGGCGTGGGCGATGGCGGCTGCCGCCAAAGCGTTGCCGACGTGGTGTTCGCCGATGAGCGCCAGACGCACATCCCTCGGCTCTTCACCGGGCAGAGTGAGGGTGAACGTCGGGTGGCCGGAGGAATCCGTGGACACAGAGGTGCCGCGCACGACCCGGTCGTCGGCTCCGACCCATTCGGGCAGGGACTCACGCTGTGAGAACCACAGGGTGGACACGTCGAGAGCGAGGACCTCGCGCATTGCGGACACGCGGGTGTCGTCGGCGTTGAGCACGGCGGTGGATCCGGCTGTCAGAGACTCGACGAGCTCGGCCTTGGCCCGAGCGGTGTTCTCGATCGACCCGAAGACTCCGGAATGGGCGGTGCCCACGGCGAGTTCGACGGCGATATCGGGCCGGATGAGGCTGGTCAGATAGGCGAGGTTGCCGATCGACCGGGCTCCCATCTCGAGGACGAGGAAACGGGTGGACTCGACCGCCCGCAGGGCAGTCAGCGGGACACCGACCTCGTTGTTGTAGGAGTTCGGCGGCCACACGGTCTCGGCAGCACCTGCGAGGAGGTCCGCGGCGAGGTCCTTCACGGTGGTCTTGCCGACGGAGCCGGTGATCGCGATGACGGTGATCTCGCCGTCTGCGCGCAGGCCTTCGATGCTGTGCTTGGCCAGCTGGCCGAGCGCTTCGGTGGCATCGGCGACGACGACGACCGGCAGCGGCTCATCGTCGATGGTGGGGACGGATTCGCCGATGATCAGGGCCGCTCCCGCCTCGACGGCGGCGGCGGCGAATTCGATGCCGTCGAAGCTCTCGCCTCGGCGGGCGACGTAGATATCGCCGGGTCCGACTTCTCTCGAGTCGGTCACCACACCGGCGGTCAATGGGGTCTCGGGGTCGATGCCGTACAACTCGCCGCTCAGGGCGGTTGCGATCTCGGCTGCAGTCAGTCGCTTCATATCATCTGTGAACTTTACCTGGTTGTGCGTCGCCCAGTCGCATGGACAGCGCTGAGCGTGTCCTGGCCCGGTCGTCGAAATCGGTGACCGTGGTGCCCACGGTCTGGCCTGTCTCATGCCCCTTTCCTGCGATGAGCACGGTGGCGCGGGGGTCTGCATTCGCGATCGCCTCATCGATGGCGGCACCGCGGTCGGCGACCTCGATGATCTTTTTCACACGGGCCCGACCCGCATCCACCTCGGCGTCGATTCCCTGCCTGATGGCGGCGCGGATCGTGTCGGGATCCTCGGTGCGCGGATTGTCGTCGGTGAGAACGATCACATCGGCCTCGCGTGCCGCCGCCTGCCCCATGCCGAAGCGTTTGCCGCGGTCCCGGTCGCCTCCGGCGCCGAAGACGATGATGAGTTCGTCGGAGTCGGCGTGCAGGGTCGCAAGCGCTTTCGCGATCGCATCAGGGGTGTGGGAATAGTCGACGATGGCCCGCGGCAGGAGCTCGGGGTGGGATTCGCCGAGGGCCCGCGGTCCGGAGACGTCGATGATCTCCATCCGTCCCGGCACAGTGACCGCGAAGCTGCGGCCGATCGCGTCGATGTCCGCGGCACTGATACCGGCTTCGATGAGCATCGAGGCGGCCAGGGCCGTGTTCGTGACGTTGAAGTCACCGGGCAGCGGTGAACGCAGACGGATGCTTCGTCCGTCGTCGAGATGGAGCACGAAGTCGGAAACGCCCGGGGTGTGTTCGATGCGCCATTGGCTGCGGTCGTCGCGTCCTAAGGTGCGCACGGGCACCTGCGCGGCCTCGACCATCCGCTCACCCCATTCGTCCTCGACGACGATGACGGCCCGATCGGAGAAGGTACGGGTGAACAGCTGTGCCTTCGCCTCGAAGTACTCCTCCATCGTGTTGTGGAAGTCGAGATGGTCCTGGGACAGATTCGTGAACCCGGCGACGCGGAAGTGCGCCCCGTCGACGCGATGCTGGCTGAGCGCGTGGGAGGAGACCTCCATCGAACAGGTGTCGACCTCGGCCGCGCGCATCTTCGCGAACAGAGCGTGCAGTTCGGGGGCTTCGGGGGTCGTGCGCACGCTCGGCACGGTGTCCCCGGCGATGAGGATGGCGACCGTGCCGATGACGGCGGTGCGGTGCCCCAGTGCCTCGAGCATCCCGTCGGCCAGATAGGTCGTCGTGGTCTTTCCATTCGTTCCGGTGACACCGATGAGCTCCGGCACCGAGGTGGTCCCGTAGACGGCGGCGGAGACGAACCCGAGCACGGCGCGGGGAGCTTCGACGATGAGAGCGGTCACGCCTCCGAGCAGCTGCCGGCCGGCCTCATCCGCGCTCAGCGCATCGGTGACGAGCTGCCAGCCCGCGTCGTCGGTGAGGATGGCGTCGACCCCGCCGCGGATGAGTTCGGGAGCGAATTTCGCACCGTGGACATTCGCGCCCGGCAGGGCGGCGTAGAGCTGACCGGGTGAGACCGCTCGCGAATCATGGGAGACTCCGGTGACCTCTGTCTCGGGGTCACCGTGGAGGGTGCCGGGTGCGATCGGCAGCAGCTGTGAAAAACGCATCATTTCCATTCTCGAGCGGGCAGGTCGGGCTTCTGCGTCGACGGTGGGATCTTGAGATGCCGCATCGCGAAGCCCGCGACATCGGAGAAGACGGGAGCGGCGGCCTGTCCACCGTAGTAGCCGTCACGTGGCCGCTGCAAAGTCACGGAGATCGCCAGTTCGGGGTCTTCGGCGGGCAGGACGCCGACGAACGAGGCGGTGTAGCCGTCATAGCCTCCGCCTTCGGCCGCAGGCGCCTGCGCGGTACCGGTCTTTCCGGCGACTCGGTAGCCCGAGACCTGGGCGGACTTGCCTGTGCCTTCGGCGACAACGCCTTCGAGTATCCGAAGAGTCTCGTCCGCAGCTTCCTCGCTGACGACGCGCTGCTTCTCCCCGGCCGGTGTCGAGATGGTCCGTCCCTTCGGTGAGACCATTCCGTCGACCAGGCGAGAGGGAACGTGGACTCCCCCGTTGGCGATGGTGGCGATGACGTCAGTGGTCTGGATCGCGTTCGCGGCCACACCCTGACCGAACATGACCGTGTACTTCGTACGGCCGTCCCACTCCTCGTACGGGTGCAGGATGCCCGAGGTCTCGGCGGGGAAGCCGATGCCCGAACCGGAACCGAAGCCGAACTTCTTCATATATGCGTAGCGCTGGGCCTCGGTGAGCTCTTCTCCGGCCAGGATGGTGCCGGTGTTCGAGGATTCGGCAAGGATCCCGGCGAAGGTGAGCTTCTCATCGGGGTGTTCGTGGGAGTCGCGGAACTCTTCGTCATTCGGCGCTTTCCACGTGTCCGGGACGGTGAATTCCTGTTCGGGCGTGACGAGCCCCTGATCGAGCAGCGCTGCGGCGGTGACCATCTTCGCGGTCGAACCCGGTTCGAACACATCGGTGAAGATGCGCGAACCGCGGTCGTCGCCGTCGACCTTGCCCGGAGAATTCGGGTCGACCGTGGGAGCGTCTGCGGCGGTGATGATGCGTCCCGTCTTGACCTCTTCGATGACGATGGATGCAGATTCGGCTTTGTGCTTCTTCCGCTGCTCCTCGATGGCCTGCTGGGCGTAGTACTGCATCGCGGGATCGATGGTCGTCTGCAGACCTTGGCCGTCGACGGCGTCCTTCATGTTGTTGTCGCCGAGCGGGATGATCTCTCCGAGTGCACCGCGCTCGTACTGCTGCTGGCCGTCCGTGCCCGACAGCTGTTCGTCGTAGGCCATCTCGAGTCCGGCCTGGGCCGTGCCGTCAGAGCTGAGGAAGCCGACGAGGTTGCCGGCGACTCCGCCGGCGGGGTACGAACGCACCGAGTACTCCTCGGCGGAGATGCCGAGGACTTCGAGCTTCTTCACCTCACGCCAGGTCTCCGCGGTCAGTCCCTTCGCGACGGGGTTCCAGCGTTTGGCGCCGACGAGTTTGGGGTAGAGCAGACCGGGGTCGGTGTTCAGCGGCTTCGACAGGGCTTCGGCTGCTCCCCAGGCCCCGACGAGTTCGCCGTCGACTTCGTACTGGGCGACGTTCTGCTGGTCGACGACGAGCTGGTAGCGGGACACGCTGTCGGCGAGCACGGTGCCGTCGGCGGCCAGGATCTGTCCGCGATCGGCCGGCAGCGTCCGGGTGACCAGCCGGTTCGACAGTGCCTTCTCCGCCAGCTTCATCGAGTCCATGCCCTGGATCGACACAAGCCGGACGGAGGTGATGAGGAGGACGAGGATCGAGACTGCGGCGATGAAGCCCATCCGCAGGCGCAGGTTGGGGCCATCGCCCTTGCGTTTCCTCTTCAGTCGGGTTGTGCGTGAGCCCATTGCTTGAGTCCTCGGTCCTTGGTGTGGTCGGCGAATGATTCGGTCAGGCCGTTCCCCGGTCCCGGTGAGCTCGGACTACTTCGGTGCCTCCTGGCTCGGAGCCGCCACGTCCTGGCTCGGGCTGCCCCCGACGACCGGGAGCTTCTCATCCGATCGTAGATTGGGTCGGATGTCATCGCGTGTATCGGCGCGCGGGCCGGGCACGACTGCGGGCTCTTTCTCACCGCTGACGTCGATGCCGGGTGCATCGATGATCTTCCCGGTCTTCGCGTCGAGGAACTCCGGCGAGGAATCCCTGACGAGGCCGAGCTCCTCGGCGGCCAGGGCGATGTTCTGCGGGGACTCGCGATACGAGTTGTCCTCGACGAGGCGGTCCTTCTGTTCGGCCAGGTCTTCCTTCTCACTCGTCAGCTGGTCGACCTCGTAGGAGGTGTTGGCCACGAAGATGTTGAGCAGCAGCACGGCCACCAGGGCGGCCAACAGGATCCCCACGCATAGCATCGAGAAGGGCAGACGGGACTTCGGCAGTTCGAACTTGAGCAGCCGCAGCTTCGCTCCGCGCTGCTGACCACCGGCCTCTTCGAGCCGGCGGGAGCGTTCGGTGAAGTGGGGCTGACCCGCGGTCGCCTGAGAATTCCTCACGATCGTGCCTCCCTGATCTTCTGCACTGCCCGCAGGCGGACGCTCGCCGCCCGCGGGTTGGTCTCTGCTTCGTGCTCATCGGCCATTTCGGCGCCCCGGATGATCTCCTTCAGCCAGGGCTGGTGCTCTTCGGGCACGACCGGCAGGTCCGGCGGCGCCGAGGCGGTCGTGGCGGCCCGGAAGGTCTTCTTCACGATCGTGTCCTCCAGCGACTGGTAGGACTCGATGACGGCCACTCCCCCGAGGTGCAGGGCTTCCAGTGCTGCCGGCAGCGCGGTGCGCAGCACTCCGAGCTCGTCGTTGACCTCGATGCGCAGGGCCTGGAAGGTGCGTTTGGCGGGGTGGGACTTCTTCTTCGTCTGCGGAATCACGCGCGAGAGCATGGCCGCGAGCTGGTCCGAGGTCTCCCAGGGGGCGTCGGCCCGGTCGGTGACGATGATCTTCGCGATCCTGCCGGCCATCTTCTCCTCGCCGTAGTCCCGGAGGATGCGGCGCAGCTCGGATTCGGAGTAGGTCGCCAGCACTTCTGCCGCGGTGAGTTCCTGGGTGCGGTCCATGCGCATGTCCAGGGGCGCCGGCCGGGCGTAGGAGAATCCGCGTTCGTCTTCGTCGAGCTGCAGGGAGGACACCCCGAGGTCGAGGAGGATCGCGCTGATCGATTCGATGCCGAGGTCGGCGAGGACGTCGGGCAGCTCATCGTCGACGGCGTGGACGATGTCGGTGCGATCGGCGAAGGGGGCCAGACGTTCGGTGGCGATGTCGATGGCCTGCAGGTCCCGGTCGATGCCGACGAGGTGGACATCGTCGAAGGCCGTGAGCACGGCTTCTGCGTGTCCGCCCATTCCCAGGGTGCCGTCGACGACGACCGGGGTGAGCCCGGCTCTGCGAGCGGCTTCGACGCCGACGCCGATGAGTTCGACCACGCGCGTCAGGAGCACCGGTACGTGCTGCTGAGCTGTCATGCGTGGGTCCTTCGTGTGGGTGTGTGTTTCGGGGCGTGTGCTGCGTGTGCGCTGCTGGAGCCAGAACCTTGACCGCCGTGGCCCTGCCACCGGGGAAGTGTGTCAGGACGTCCGAGCTTCGGAAACGGGGAAGTTCCCCGAAACTCGAGCACGGCGGGCAAGGATCAAACCCGAGCAGAATCAGATCACTCCGGGGATCACCTCCTCTTCGCGTTCGGCGAAGGCCTGCTGAGCGCCGACGAGGTAGTCCTCCCAGGTCGGTGCATCCCAGATCTCGACTCGGTTTCCCATGCCGATCACTGCGACTTCCCTGGTCAGTGATGCGTACTGCCGCAATATGTTCGGGACCGTGATGCGTCCCTGTTTGTCCGGTTGATCCGCAAAGGCCGCCGACAGGAACACACGCTGGTAATCGCGAGCTTCCTTATTCGTCTTCGGCGCGTTCTGGATTCGCGCGTGCTCGGCTTCGAACTCCGTGGTGGGGAACAGGGTGAGGCAGTTCTCCTGGCCACGGGTCAGAACGAGTCCGGGCGACAGCTCCTCGCGGAACTTTGCGGGCAGGATGAGGCGACCTTTGTCGTCGAGCTTCTGCATATGAGTGCCCAAGAACATGTCGTCTCACCCCTTTCGAAACCCATCGGCTCCGATAGCAACCACAGTACTCCACTTCCCTCCACAGATTCCAGCTTCTGATCTGAAAGATACGACAAAACCAACGTTTCCCCATGTCAGATAGGTGGAGGAAAGTGGGGAAAATTTCCCGAAGGCGCGTCGCGGGCGTGTCGGATGGGGCGGGATTCAGTGCGCTCACACAAGGGGTGGTCCACATGGGCGAGAGCAGCGAGAACGGCAGGGGTCCGCGAGAATCCGCGGATCGCGGATGATCTCCCGCACTGAGGTGGAGGCGAACGGGGAGGAAAGTGGAGGGTCCGCGTGGAGGAAAGTGGGGAGGTGGGTGGGGAGTGGAGTGGGGATCGCCTCGGGGAGCAGATGGGAGAGGCCGGAGACGGGGGTGTCGAAGCTGAGAGAATCTCGTGTGGCTGGGGTGCCGGCTTTCAGGGACAATAGAGGGTATGTCGACCAGCCAAGAAGGTACACAGACCAATTCCGTGATCGGCGCCGAGCACATCGAGTGGGTGCAGAATCTGACCTCGCGGGCACGCACAGCGATGAACGCGGTCCTCGAAGGCAAGGATGAGGCCGTCGGGCTCTCGCTCATCGCGCTGCTCGCCGGCGGACACGTCCTCCTCGAAGACGTCCCCGGCGTCGGCAAGACCCTGTTGGCCCGCGCCATGGGCAAGGTCGTCGACGGCTCCGTGCGCCGCATCCAGTTCACGCCGGACCTGCTGCCCACCGACGTCGTGGGCGTGAACCTGTTCAACCAGGAGACTCGCCACTTCGAGTTCCGGCAGGGCCCGGTGTTCGCGAACATCGTCATCGCCGATGAGATCAACCGCGCGTCCCCGAAGACGCAGTCGGCGATGCTCGAGTGCATGGCAGAGGGCCAGGCGACGATCGACGGGCAGACCTATCCGATGCCCACTCCGTTCATCGTCGTCGCCACTCAGAACCCGATCGACATGGAGGGCACCTACGCTCTGCCCGAGGCGCAGCGCGACCGCTTCCTCACCCGCGTCTCCCTGGGATACCCGGCGACGTCCGATGAGGTCGACCTGTTGGACAACCAGATCCAGAACGATCCCCTCGAGACCGCCGCCGCGGTGACGAGCCTCGAGCAGATCACCCAGGCGCGCACGATCGTCCGCCACGTCTCGGCGAGCCGAGCGCTGCGCGAATACATCGTGGCGATCCTCCATGCCACCCGCGGCGATCAGGCGATCCTGCTCGGCAGCTCCCCGCGCGGCGGTGTCCACCTGCTGCGCGCGGCGAAGGCGCGAGCGGCCCTGTCGGGACGCACCTTCGTCACCCCCGACGATGTGCAGGCTCTGGCCCCGTACATCCTCGCCCACCGCATCATCCCCCGCGACGGGGACGACGCGGAGCTGGCTGCCGACCTCATCGGTCGGGTGCTGTCCCGCGTGCCCGTCTCGACGAACCAGTGACCGCATGCGACTGAGCACTTCGGGAATCATCTTCGTCCTGGCCGGGGCGGCCCTCATCATCACGGCCTACCGCTTCGCGCTGCCCGGTCTGCTTCCGGCCGGTCTGCTGCTGCTCGGCCTGGTCCTGCTCTCGGCGCTGCTCATCCTGTGGGGCACCCGGCGGGTATCGATCACGATGAGCACGAACCTCCATGAGGTGGCGCTGTCGCCCTCGCACAACCGCTACCCGTTGGCCGCCGAGGGCAAAGAAGTCGAAGTGCAGGCGCGCGTGACCAACATCGGTCAGCTCGCGATGCCGGCCGCGACGATCGACTTCGTTCCGGCCGAGGGCTTCGGCGACCCCACCTCCGGTGATGTTCCGGCTCTGGCTCATGGGGCTTCGCAGACGGTGCTGACGTCCTTCACCCCCAACCGCCGCGGCGTGACCGGGATCGATGCGGTCCTCATCACCGTGTTCGGGCCCTTCGGCCTGGTGAAGATGAAGAAGAAGGTCCACGGGGCCTTCCCCGTGGCCGTGTCCGTGCCGATCCTGCCCGCGCGCCTTCCGCAGGATTCGTCGATCCGGCCCGCCCGCCTCGATGACGGCAAGGTTCGCGCCGGACACACCACCCGGGACTTCCACACGCGTGAGTACGTGCCCGGAGATGACCTGCGGCATGTGCATTGGCCCTCGACGGCGAAGTCCGGCGAGCTCATGGTCCGGCATGAAGCCGATGAGGAGACGCTCTATGCGCTCATCCTCATCGACCTCGTCGCCGATGAGGGTGCCGAGGAGCCGAGCGATCTCGAGATCGAGTTCCTGCTGGCCGCGGCCACCGCAGCCGGAACCGCGTTCCTCAAGTCCGATTACGAGGTCAATGTCGTCGCTCCGGGACACCAGATCAGATTCAAAGGAGCCCGCGAGATCGACAAGCTGCGTCTTCTGACCGCCCTTGTGCGCCCGGGCAGGGTCGAACTGCCGTCGCACGACAACCCGAATCACATCGTCATCTGCTCCGTCGGTGATCAACGCGGGCAGGAACTCGCTTCCCATTTCTCCCGTCGTGTGCCGGTGACTCTGCGCACGCTCAGCGAGATCGACGATCTGACGATGCTCGGTCTCAGCGAAGATCTGCCGGAGTCGTGGACGACCTTCGAGACCAAGCGCTCTCGCAGCGGCGCCGGACTGACCTCGGCCGAATCCGGATCGGGCACAACCGGTGCCGGCGGCGCCTCCTCGACGCCGGGAGGCGCAGCTGCGACTCCCAGTGGTGCGCGCGCGACACCGCAGGGGGTGCGCCGATGAGCCACGACACTCCTGACACCCGTCCGTACGGAGCCGATTCCGGACCCCCGGCGCAGGACCGTTCGGCGCCGGTGTCGACCAGCGATGAGCGGCCGAGCACCGGTTGGCTCGAAGCGATCGTCGTCTTCGTCGCCATGACTCTGACCGCGTTCGCCGTGTCGGCGGTGTTCAGGGACTTCGCCTGGCTGCCGCCAGTGCTGGTCGCCGTCGCCGTCGTCGTCATCGTCGGCGCCGTGTTCCGTACTGTCCCGACACTGCGTTCGACCGGCACCGCGGTCATCGCCCAGTGCGTGGCCGGCCTCATTGCGGTCTTCGTCGTCTGCGCCGGGGATTCGCTGCTGCTCGGGTTCATCCCGACCGGTGGGTCCTTCGGGGCGGTGATCGATCTGCTCTCCGAAGGGGTCAGCGACCTCTATGCCACCGCTCCCCCGGCCGCGACCACTCCGGGATTCATCGCGATGCTCACGATCGCCTTCACCCTCATCACGATCCTCATCGACGGTCTCGTCTCGGATCTGCGGGCGCCGAAGGTCGGTGGCGTGCTGCTGCTCGTGCTGTGGATGATCCCCGTCTACTTCGCCGCTCAAGAAGTGAAATGGTGGCATGTGGTCGCCATCCTGGCGGCGTTCCTGCTGCTCATGCTCAGCCCCTATCTGCCCGCGACCCGGTGGCGGGGAGGGATGACGGCGATCATCGCCGGTGCTGTGGCTCTGGCCATCGGCATCGGCCTGCCCGTTCTGCTGCCGCCGGTGCCGACCCTGCCCGATCGGGCGTCGAAGGGCCAGGGCGATCTGACGGTGACGAACCCGTTCCTCAACCTGCGCCAGAACCTCGGTGATCGTGATGATGCGACCCTCTTCAGCTATCAGACGACGGACGAGGACGCGGATCCGATCCGATTGACTTCGATCGACGACTTCGACGGAGAGAATTGGGCACCGAGTCCATTCAGCCTCGACCCCTTCGCGATCGCGAGTGACGGCATGCCGTGGCCGGCGGGGATGCCCAGGGACGAGAACTTCACGGAAGAGACGATCAACGTCGCCGTCGGCGACAACTACGACCAGCAGTACCTGCCGTCTCCGTATGCTCCGCAGCAGCCGAAGGATCTGGACCGTCGGTGGATCTTCGACGAGAAGACCCTGACGATCGTCGGCAACGGTGAGAAGACCGGTGGTCTGCAGTATTCGATGGACTATCTGTCCCCGAATCCCGATGTCGAGGATCTGCGGTCGGCGACTCCGGTGTCCGAGAGCGATTTCGAGACCGAACTCGCCGTCCCCGATTCCCTGCCGCCGAGCGTGAAGGAGACGGCAGAGCGGGTCACCGCCGATGCCGAGGACCAGTGGGAGGCCGCGGTCCTGCTGCAGGCGTACTTCCGCGGCGGCGATTTCGAGTATTCGCTCGATGCTCCCGAACGGGCCAGCGGCGATGCGATCTCGGACTTCCTGGCCGAGAAGCAGGGCTACTGCGTCCAGTTCTCCTCGGCCATGACCATCATGGCCAGGACGATGGGGATTCCGGCCCGCATCGGCGTCGGATACGCCGGCGGGGACGAGTCCGAGAACGGCACTGAGGTGAGCATGCAGGATTCGCATGCCTGGCCGGAACTGTACTTCGAAGGCGCCGGCTGGGTGCGTTTCGAACCCACTCCGGGCGGGCCGGCCGGCGATCCACCGAAGTGGACTCTCGCCGATGGCGCCGGCCAGCAGGAAGACAGCGAGGAGTCGGAGTCGGCGAGCCCGAGCGAGGAGCCGACCGAGTCCGCCTCGCCGACCGGTGGCTCCGACGAGCCCACCGAGGAGGAGACGAGCACTCAGGCCGCGGAGCCGGCCGGTTCGAACCTGGGCACTGTCATCGGCATGGCAGCGATCGTTCTCGTCCTGCTGCTGCTCGCCGCACTGCCCGCGATCTGGCGTTCGATCCTGCGGTCACGCCGGACGAAGGATCCGCACAACCTCGAAGCGGTGTGGACAGAGGTCCGGGCTCTGGCCACCGACTACGGGCAGAGCTTGGATTCGAGTCGGACTCTGCGCTTCAACGAGCTCGTGCTCGCCGGTGCCGTCCCAGCAACCGGAGCTGCCGGCGGCGGGGGCGGGGGTGCCGATGCTTCGAGCTCGGCCGGTACGGATGCCGGCTCCGCGGCACCGGAGATCGATCCGGACACCGGCGAACCCGTGCGCAAGTCTGCCGCCGAGGTGGCTGCCGGTTCCGGTGCCGCCGCTCAGAGCGCAGAAGGCGCCGGCTCCTCGACGTTTGATCGTTCGGATGAACGGCTGC
>NZ_JBQDYQ010000045.1:0-26831 GCF_052105255.1 Brevibacterium sp. | reverse complement strand
CAAGCAACTGGCCCCCGAGCTCACGATTGACGGCCCCCAACAAGACGGATATTCAAGCAGGCGCTAACGATCGGCGGCGCGACGAGAGAACTCACCGACGTGAGCTCGCATTGCGGTGGAGTGACCGCGTTGCGCAATTGGAGACGGCGACACACGCACTCCAGCGCGAGACTCTCTTGGCACTGCAAGACGCCCTACAGGAGGTGGCGCGTCTAACTGGTAAGACGATGCACTTCGATCACATGCAGGCGCGTTCTGGCAAGTACACCCAACTCCCCGAAGATCTGAGTGAGGCGATGCATGTAGCCGAAATTGAGGTTTCCCAACTGGCGGCTAGGGTGCTGGACCCTCAAGTACGGGCTGCGGTCAAAGAATTCAGCGAGATTTCGACTCGCTTGTCAGTGTTGTCCACCGATTTGCGGGGCCTCACGGGCCACACGCTAGAGAACCATATGGTTGCCTAATGGCAGGAGTTTGGGAATGGATCTACTTCCGTGTCTCAGACTATCGGGGAGGCTTTGCGCAGTGAAATTGGCTGGCGGCCCGACACTCCGATTGACTGATGCGAGTCTGGCAGCGGTGAAGAAGTACGCGGTTGCCGACTGTCGGTTGAAGTCAGTTGATGAAGTGGTGCACAACCGCGTGCTTGCAGAAAATGACCGAAGGACGGCTGTTCGATTGATTCTTTCGTCGGAAGTCACCTCGATGGGATGCCGCCATTCCTACGCATAGGCCCCGAACGGCATTTGGTCACTTTTCCTGGTAAGTCCGACTAACGTCCGTTTGCGATGCGAACTAAGCTCCTCATGTTTTCGATCGGCAGGGATATCTGGCGACCAGGTTCTTCATTGCAACTTGTTGAAGCAAGGGCGTATGTTGCGGCATTCTTATTGCCTACGCCCTGACCGGTCTTAACTAGGGCAGCAAGCGCATCATTCCAGCTTGGCCAGTCATTGTTGATGCTAGTCTCAAGCGTGTCGTCGACAGCATGAAGTTCAGGCGATAGCGCTCCGATTGGATAATCCCGCTCGTCTAAGTTGAAGTAGCGTTGCAGGGCACGGTTGTCCTTGACATGATTGCGCACGGCCTGCTTGATAGCCCTGTTGTTCTCTTTAATCTTATCGGGATTCGTCTCATGCTTTTTCTTCTCGACCATACGAGCTTCGCAGCCAGAATCATTGTCAAAAACAATCATGGTCGGAATGTTTAGTTCACTTAGAATTGCGTGAGGAATGTACAGGTGTCCTTTGCCTTGTGCTGCAGCGACAGCAATACCGTCTGCTGAAAGGTGTTTGGAACGCGCTGCAATTCCTTCGAACACGGCCTTATCGTCATCGCCTTCGACCAGCATCACGGCATCGGCGAAGAGCGCTTCAGAAAGATGCTGATTGCAAACCATCTCCCACCGAGCCGTCACGACTTTTGAATCGACGTAACCCGTCAATTTGGATGCGACTGCATCGAGCTTGGCGTGTGAGATCGTAACCTCCGCATGTTGATCCGGGGCAGCGACACTTCGTCGAACTCGCCGAATCTCATCGAAATATCGCGCGTTTACGAAATACGGCGAATGCGTCGCATAGGTAATCTGCAAGCCATTGGAAAGATCACTCGCTAGCGCTCGAAGAACGCTTGAGAACGCGCGAGCCTGAGTGGGGTGTTGGAAGAGCTCCGGCTCTTCAATAGCTAGGCAAATGACGCTCTCGGAATCCTCACTGGCGGCCTTACTTGCCAGCAACTTCAAGCTGGAGATCAATAAGGCTCGTTGGAATCCATGACCCTGTCGGTCAACATCAGTCTGAGTCAGCTGATCCCTGACTGTCACTCGGATTCTTGACATTTGAGGTTTCAGTTCAGGTTCCTCGGCCGACAATTGAATTTTGCGACCAGTGGTAAACGCCTCGATTTCACTGCTTAGGTCAGCGCCGAGTGTCTCAAGCTGCGAACTGAGATGCTTTCTGGAGATTGCTTCACGACGAGTAGCCACCTCGGTGGCGAGTTGAGAGTACGCCTCGTCGGCAGCCGCTCGATCAACCGTCTTTTCAAGAATGCGACTGATAATCGTGCCTCTGGAATCTTGACTTTCCTCATTAGCGCGAAGATCTGCGGTTACTAAGACGAAATCGAAAATTCCCGACAGAACATTTTGCCCATTGAATCCAAATAGGTAATTACCACCTGATTCGGACTCCTCCAGTTGCTCAGGATGATCACGTTCCCAGTCATCCATTATTGACTCAATCTTGGCGGCAGACGACCACTTGGGGAGATCTAGATCGGGGTGATCTTCGAGAAGTTGTAGCCAGGCCAACTTCTTGGGGCCAGCGCCGACCGCACTTCGTACGACCTCGAATGGTGGAAAAGCCAAGGCGTTTCCGGTCATCTTGTCTTGACCGTTGGACCACGTGCGCCAAGCAGTGAAAGTACTAGCGCCCGGCGGAGCATACTTGACGCCCAGCGCCAGGCGGTCTGCGCTGGTCAAAGCATCAAAGGTGACTCGTACTCGAACGCGCGATTCGCTGCTTCCCGACCAGACATCCTTCTCGTCGATGACTCCACCATTGAAGAACCAGTCCAACGCACGAAGCACCGAGCTTTTTCCAGCACCATTCGGTCCGATGAAGGTCGTAATCTGGCTGAAGTCGACCTCAATCTTGTTCAAGCATCGAAAGTTCTCAATTCCGACTGATTTGATACGCATACCTACCGCCTTTGGTCTGTTCCACCGATTCGCTGGTACGTCCTCCGTTGAGTTCGTCGGGCTCCGTTCCAATCGACTTCTTTGTGCGGCAGATGCCGGATGTGGTGATTGAAGCTCAGTGTAGTACGAGTGCTCAGTTCCAGTTGACGTGTGTAGACCGAGGTCTCCGGTGCGCTGTTCAGCGTTTCGCGGTCGGATCTATTCGGGTTCACGAATTCAGCTTGTTCGACCAACCAGGTGGTGGATGTCGTGTGTTTGCCTGCTCGGAAGAGTGCCTGCACGATTCGCCAACGCATCTCTGTGCGAGCTGATTGCCGATCGGCTGTATGCAAGATGTTGAACCCTCTCAGGCAGTACGCACCAACTGTAACCGTAAAGCTCAAGGCATCTGCTGCCGACGTAGGCCAGGTCGAAAGTCGGGCGGTCTCGTCAGCGCACCCAAAGCTCGATCCCAATCTAGTGGTACATCGTTCGACTCGACTTGGACTAAGTGCGACGCGAAGTGCGCCAGAGTCCGTATTCAGCAATCTTGGACTTCTCCGATAAAAACAAATAAAGGGGGCATGCCATTGGCCGAGGCTGTGCTCGATGCAACTTATCGCAAGGGCGCAGCATGGGCGTTTAGCATGACGGCACTCTGGGTTAATGCGATCACGGTGTAAACATACGGGTGCAGGGCTCAGGCACTAAGCGAGAACACTCCGTCATCAACTGTCGGTGAGAGTCGAGTTGCGAATATTAACGGCAGCAAGTTCGTCACGGTCATTTCGAAGCATGAGAGGACCCTGGTATTTCCGTCTCGCTGGCCAGAGCGTCATCTACAACTCTTCTGATCTGCGTTGCCAGGTCGTCAACGAATTGCTGACATTTCGCCATTGCGATCGGGCCGTCGTTCTCCTGACGGCACTCGGCCAGACGACCAGCGTCTATTGGGATCTGTTCGTGATGCCCGGACGGGGAACTGACTTCAATGTACGCGTCTTTCTCGTTCGGTCCGCAGGCTCCAAGCTGCAATTCGACCGGGGAGTCCCACGAGATGCGGGCGGCCCGCATCGCAGCATTGCCGAAGTTGGCCGCACTCATGTTGAACATGCTGCCGATCATCGGTGTTACCTTCTCTCTGTTGGTCGCCGATGAGTGAGCGAGAAAAGTCACTGGTTCCATCATCAAGCCCATCGAGCCCGAAGTTCAATTGCACTCGGCTTCGAGGTTGATTGAGTCGCACGCGGAGTGAATTGCCACTGACGGTCGGAACGGACGGCAATCGGCGAAGTCGACACGAACATTTCCGGTACAGGCAAGCGCAAGCGTCTAGAACCTCACTGCGCGCCTGCCGACAGACGAGCCTACGCCATCTGCTAAAATCAATAGGCGAAGGCCGTTGTCATGAACACACGTGAATCGCTGAATGTCGATGGTCTTTATGGGTTATGTGATGGATGTCATTGCCAATCCTTTTGGCTCCACCTAATGATAGAGTCTTATATATAAGACCAGATCAGAGGGTGTTTTCGGCATGCGGAGCGTCAATGGACACCACACGAACGTCGGTGCCATCTTCCGCTCTGCGGCAGCATTCGGCGCCGATGCCGTGCTCGTGACCCCGCGCTGTGCCGATCCGCTCTACCGCCGGTCGATCCGCGTGTCGATGGGCACGGTCTTCCAAGTCCCATGGACCCGCGTCGAGTCCTGGCCCGCCGGGATCGCTGAGCTCCAGGACGCCGGATTCCATGTGGCGGCTCTGGCGCTCGATGATGATTCGGTGAGCCTGCGCGAGTTCGCCGCCACCGCACCCGAGCGCACCGCTGTCGTCTTCGGCACCGAAGGCGACGGACTGAAGAGATCGACGATCGCCGCCTGCGACTCGACCGTGATGATCCCCATGAGCGGGGGAGTCGACTCCCTCAACGTTGCGGCCGCCTCGGCGGTCACCTGCTTCGCCCTGCAGGACGAGTGAGTCGTGTCATCAGCGCACTCTAACGTGTCCTTACGAGCAATTCGATTGAGCTGTATACGACCGCTGACGGTGACACCGCGCTCGAGGTGCGCACTGATTCCGATACCGTTTGGCTGACACGGCATCAGCTTTCGCATCTGTTCGGACGTGATGTGAAGACGATCGGCAAACATATCAACAACGCTCTGCGGGAGGAACTCGACGGTGAGCCAACTGTCGCAAAATTTGCGACAGTTCAAAAAGAAGGCGCCCGAACCGTCACACGTATGGTTGAGCACTACAGCCTCGACATGGTCCTGTCGGTGGGATTTCGAGTGAAGTCGTCGGAAGGAGTGCGATTTCGCCGTTGGGCAAACGATGTCCTTCGTCGCTATGCGATCGAAGGAGCCGCCGTCAACCAACGGCGGTTGTCAGAATTGGGAAAGATTGTCAGCGTGCTGACGAGGTCGCAGGACGAATTGGTTGCGGGGGTTGCCGACGTACTGTCAACGTACCTGCCAAGTCTCACCATGCTCAGAGATTATGACGAAGGAAACTTGTCGTCGAAATCGAGCTCCGTGCCTGGATGGGAATTGACCCTGGAAGAAGCACGCAGAATCATCGGCGGACTGTCATTGGCATTTCCCGACGATAAATTGCTGGGGAGGGAACGAGGCGATGCGCTAGGGGCGGTCATCGGGGCGATCTATCAGGGGTTCGGAGACCACGAACTCTATCCGACCGTCGAAGAGAAGGCGGCCCACTTGCTCTACTTCGTCGTCAAAGACCACCCCCTCTCCGACGGCAACAAAAGCGCAGCGCCGCGGCGCTGTTCGTCACCTTCCTTGACCGCAACGGCGCGCTGATCGACCCCGATGGCAACGGGCGAGTCGACAACAATGCGCTGGCAGCGATGACGCTGCTGGTCGCGATGAGTGAACCTTCCGAGACGGAACTGATGATCGCGCTCATCATCCGTATGATCGTCTCGGAAAGACAGTGATCATTCCCGCAGTCATGACGGAGAGGACCCCAGTGGACCGCAGCACCCTAGCCCATGCTCTTGAAGCCGGACGGATCACCGGAGAGGTTGGCACCCCCAGGGAGAACAACCTCTCTCACATCCACCGGTTCCTCGACCAGGAGCGGCAGTTCGACTTCGGTGTCGAACTCACCCATGACTGGGACTATGACTCGGTGTTCGCGCTCATGGTTGAGCGCTGCGGCCTGCGGCCCGATCCCGAGTTCGTCGAGGGCGTGGACACGATCTCCACCGATGCCTGCATCGACGCGCTCGAGAAGCTCGCCGAGGCGGTCGGCGAGGTCGCGCACGCCCGAGGCCGGATCCTCTTCGCCACCGGCCACCCCGCAGGGCTTCTGCCCGTGCATATGGCAATTGCCGCCGCAGCAAAGGACGCCGGCGCCGTCATCGACACCCGTGATCACTTCATCCCGGTCCCGGAGATCGGCGGGGACGTCCGACAGATCAACAACGTGTGGACCTGGCACCTGCACGGCGGAAGTCCGCACACGCACCTGGCCGAACCGATGCATGCGCTGCTCGACGATTTCGCAGCCCGCGGCGGCAACGCCCCAGACCTCGTCGTTGCCGACCACGGGTGGGCCGGAGCCGCGTCGAGCAGGGGATTGCGGTCCATCGGCTACGCCGACTGCAACGATCCGGCGCTCTTCGTCGCAGAGGCGCAGGGTCAGATCGAAGCGACCATCCCGCTCGACGATGACGTCGTCCCGAACCTCTACGCCCCACTCATCGACTACGTCATCGAGCGTGCGGGACTGAACTGACCGACGGCGCTCGGCAGACGGGGAGCATCGGACCGACAGGCGGTGCTGGACCGACTGTCGATGCCGGACCGAGCGACTCGGTCAGCCGATCTCGGTGGCCAGGTCCTCGATCACCTCGGCGCCGGGCAGGGACGCGAGTGCGGAACCGGAGAGAATCAGCTTGGAACCGCGGATACCGGAACCGATGATGAGCTCCTCGGCCGCGGCGACGCGGGAATCGATGAGCACCCGGTAGTTCTCCGGCAAGCCGATCGGCCCGATGCCGCCGTACTCCATCCCGGATTCGTCTACGGCCCGCTCGAGCGGCAGGAACGAGGCCTTGCGGACATCGAGGAGTTTCTTGACCCGTTTGCTGACGTCGGCGCGGGTGTTCGCCAGCACCATGCATGCGGCGATGCGCTCCTCACCGCCGCGGGAACCGGCAACGAGGACGCAGTTCGCCGAGGTGGCCGGGGGCAGATCCGTGGCATCGAGGAGAGCCGCAGTGTCCGCGATCTGGGGATCGATGGCGAAGACGTCGACCTCGCCGGAGACCGTCGACAGGGCGGCGGCCGTCGATTCGGCCATGAGCTCCGGAGCGGTGGCGGCGGGCTGGAGAGTGAACTGAGCGGAGAGTCGTTGCTTCGTGGTCATGGCCACAGTTTAGGAGATCCGTGTCGAATCGCTTTGTCCGGGCTCATCAGTTAGAATCGAATGTCGCTCCGTGTCCGGTTCCTACGGTTCGGAGCGTGTCCAGCAGACGAATTCGGGCACTGGCAGATGAGTTCAACTCATATCAGGCGCCTGAAAGAATTCAGCAGAGGTAAGAAAATGAAGAAGGACATCCACCCGGAATACGCCCCGATCGTGTTCAACGATCTGGCTTCCGGCACCAAGTTCCTCACCCGCTCCACCGCTAAGAGCGACAAGACCATCGAGTGGGAAGACGGCAACACCTACCCCGTGATCGACGTCGAGATCTCGTCCGCTTCACACCCGTTCTACACGGGCAAGCAGCGCATCCTCGACTCCGCCGGCCGCGTGGAGAAGTTCAAGGACCGCTACAAGGGCTTCGGCAAGCGCTGATCTCGGGCGTTCTCCCAACAGCTTCATACAGATTGCCCCGCACACCGAATCGGTGTGCGGGGCAATCTGCTGTCTGCAGGTCGACTGGCTCTGATGCGACGTCCCGACTGTGACCGGTTGCGTCCCCGCGGGGACGCAACCAGTCACAGCACGGCCATGATCAGTCGACGGTGACTGAGACCTCGGAGGAGGGGCTCACCCGTGCCGCCGGGTGGTAGAGCGAGGCGACTCCGGTGGCATTGTCGAGGCAGTTCGCGATTCCGTGTGCGACCTTCTCCTTGGCGGAGACGACGGCGTCCTTGATGTCCAGACCGGTGGCGATGCCCGCCGCGATCGAGGAGGCGAACGAGCAGCCTGCCCCGTTGACGAGCTTGTCATTGACCTTGCGCGAGCGCAGAGTCGTCACGGTCTCACCGTCGAAGAGGATGTCGATGGCATCGTCCCCGGCGAGGCGCGCCCCGCCCTTGACGACGACGTTCTTCGCGCCCTGCCCATGGATGATCTTCGCGGCCTCGATCATGCCCTCGACGGAGTCGATGGGGTCGACCCCGGCCAGAGTGGCGGCCTCTTCGAGATTCGGGGTGACGACGGTGGCCAGGGGCACGAGGTTCTCGACGAAGAGATCCTTGAGATCGACCATGGTGCCTGCGCCCTTGCACACGAGCACAGGATCGAAGACGTACGGCAGATCATTGGTCTTCAGCTCTTCGGCGAGGACCAGTGCCGAGTCGACGGAGCCGAGCATTCCGGACTTGATGGCGGTGAATTCGTGCACGGCCAACGTCGACTCGAGCTGGCGGTTGACGACCTCGGGTTCGATGAATTCGAGGACGTGGGCGAATCCGTCATTGGGATCGAAAGTGACGATGCAGGTGACGACGGCAGTGCCGAAGGCACCGTATTCGTCGAACATCTTCAGATCGGCTTCGAGTCCGGCTCCTCCGGAGACATCGGATCCGGCGACGGTGAGCACCTTTGCGGTCATAGTGGTCCTTTCAGGTAAAGCGTTCGCGAAGAATTCTACGCGGGTTCAGGCGCCCGTGTAGCCGTGTTGGCGCCAGGCTTCGTAGATGGCGATGGATGCCGAATTCGCCAGGTTGAGCGAACGGCGTGCCGGCAGCATCGGGATCCGCACCGTCATATCCACATGGTCGTCGGTGACGACCTCATCGGGCAGTCCCGTCGACTCGCGTCCGAAGAGGAGGACGTCTCCGTCTTGGTACTCCACCTCGGCGAAGGAATTGTCCGTATGCGTGCTGAACGCGATCACCCGACGCTCACCGAGGCGGCTCCACAACTCATCGATCGATGGATGGACGGTGACATGAGCGAGGTCGTGGTAGTCGAGACCGGCTCGGCGCAGCTTCGCGTCGGAGAGGTCGAAGCCGAGGGGCTCGACGAGATGGAGATGGGCTCCGGTGACCGCGGCGAGCCGGATGGCGTTTCCGGTGTTGCCGGGGATCTCGGGAGTGTGGAAGACGATGTCGATATTCATATCCCTCTCATCTTCTCACCTCCTTCCAGGGAAGGACCTCATCGGCCGTCCCGGCGGACGAGGACGTAGCCCTGCCTGGTCGCCTCCGGGAAGCGGCCGGCCCGGTCGGGTTCTCGTTCGAGACGGGCGGCAGGGGTGAAACCATGCGGTTCGAGGGCGGTGAGAACGTCATCGATCGAACGGCGGTGGAAGTCGAGGTCGACGTCGAAGCCGGCGAGATCGGAGAAGTGATCGACCCGGTCGCCGAGCTGAAACGCCAGCTGGAACCAGCCGCCCGGACGGAGGACACGGGCCGCCTCGGCGAAGGCGAGGGCAAGCGCGTCCCCGGGGACGTGGATGATCGAGTACCAGGCGACGAGACCGGAGAAGGACTCATCGGCATAGGGCAGAGCGGTCATCGACCCGACATCGAACTGATGCGTCGGATAGAGGCCCTTCGCGAGTTCGATCATGGCAGGGGAGAGGTCGAGTCCGCGCGGTTCCAGCCCGAGGGCGCCGAGGAACGTGGTGATGCGACCGGGCCCGCAGCCGATATCGAGGACCTCCGCCGAGCCGGTGCCGAGGACGAGCTCGGAGTACGCCCCGAGCACGGCTCGGTCATGAGGTTTCGCAGTGAGCTCATCGGCGACCCAGTTCGTGTAGGTCCGGGCGATCGCATCATAGGAATCACGCGTGGCCGCCTCGCGGGTGCGGGGTTCGTCAGTCATGACGTCACCCTACCCGTCGGCACTGACATGGCAGGCAAGAGCCAGTTCGGCAATCTTCGGGACACACGTGATCAGGCTCGGTCACCGCAGAAACGAAAATCAATCGAACCTCAGCGGTGATTCATTTCTGACGATTGCCTTCGCTCGAATTCTCGTGTCAGTGCCGAATCCTAGAGTGGAGGCACGGTTGGTGGTCATGGGGATCGCCGGACCGGAGGGCCGACGGGCCGCGGGAGGGGAGCACCATGAGAGACGATGAGCCGATTGCAGCGGAGGCGGCCGACCTCGCAGGGCTGAGTGTCGATCCGAAGGACTATGGAGGGGCTGACGCCGACGTGGACCCCAGCACCCTCACCTGTGAGCAGATCGTGACGGATATCCGGCGCAACATCTCATGCATCTCCTTCTGCCACGCTCGCGTGATCACCCTCATCGACGAGGTCGAGAGGCGGGGACTGTGGGCGGAGTGGGTCGGTGTGAAGACCCTGACCGAGTGGGTGATGCATGTGGCGTCGGTGAGCATGCACACGGCTCGCGAGTATGTGCGCGTGATGAGGGCGCTGCGGGAGATGCCGAAGGTGAAGAAGAGTCTGGCGGGCGGTGATGTCAGCTTCTCAAGGGTGAGGGAAGTGACCCGACTGGGGGAGCGGATCGGCGACGATGAGGCGCTGCGTCTGGCCACCCTTGCCACCGGCAGCCAGATCAGCCGGATCTCGCAGAACTACCAGCAGCTGGCCGACAAGATCGACAACGGCCCGTTCCCGCTGTACCTGGCTGAGGACAGTGTGAGCATGCGTCAGGTGGCACCCGGTCGGACCCGGATCACGATCGAACTCGAGGAAGACGATGCCGCAGAGGTCGCCGCGATGCTCGACGCCGCCCGCCAGGTTCTCGAACGTCCCGTCCATGACGGCAGTTCCGATGAGGAGGGGGCTGCGGGCGAAGGTGGTAAAGAGGACGAGCCTCCTTATGAGCCGGTCTCCCAGGTCATGTGCCTGATGGAGATCATCCACGCCTTCCCCCGTGCCGAACCCGCGAGTTCGATCGACGCCGATCGTGCCCGACTGCTCGTCCATGCCTCCGCCGAGGTGATCACTCGCAGCGGCGCCACGGTGGAAGCCGCGTCCGCGTTCAAGCCCCCTCTGCTCAGTATCCCCGCAAGGCCAGCAGCCGACACCGGCGTCCCCGCGGGGACGAAAGGCGAACCGGACGGTCCGGCGGAAGAGGGGATTGAGTCGGACCGTCCGGCAGGAGCCGAGGGAAACGTCCCCGCGGGGACGTCGGGCGGACGGGCGGAGGCGACCTGCCGGGCGGATACGACCTGTCGGATCGAAGGGTTCGGCGGCATCACTGCGGCGACGGCGGAGCGCCTGAGCTGTGAGGCGCTGATCAGCGGGGCGATCAAGGACGCCGGAGGCGACGTCCTCATGCTCGGGCGCTCGAAGCGTCTGGTGAGCAGGCGACAGCGAATGGCGCTGAGTGTGCGTGATGTCTGCTGCCAATTCCCCGGCTGCCGAGCCCGCAGGCGATGCGAGGCTCACCATATCCGCCCCTGGTCGCAGGGCGGGAGGACCGATATGGACAATCTCATCCTGCTCTGTCGCCGACATCACACCGTGGTGCACAAATATCAGCTGCGCATCGAACGCACCGGAGCGGACTTCGCCGGAGCGATGCGCGGTCCCGCTGCCTTTGCCTTCTCCCTGCCCGACGGTTCCCAGCTGCTTCCTCTGGAGAGTCGAGCGAGGGGGCGGATGATGTTCAATACAGCGGTTCGCGTCGCCCAGGTCAAGAAGATCACGGAAGCGGCCGATCCCGGCACCGTCGGCGGCGGTTACGGCTTTGACCTCGGCCTCTGTATCGCATGGATGTTCGAAGCCGAATGGCGACACGCCCGGGAGGGCAGAGCTGTTGTCTGAGCTGTTGTCTGAATCTTGCCAATTTAGAACACCTGTTCGATAATGGATGTCATGTCAGCAGCACCGGTCATCGAACAGCTCAGTCGGGAGACGGGGATCTCCACGGCTGCGGCGCTGTTCGATAAGATCCCACCCCATCCGGTGGATCCTGTGCTCTCTCCGCTGTTCCGGCGCGGCGGTCTGCCGCGCGGCGAACTCGTCACCGTCACCGGTGAGCTGTCGCTGAGCTGCGGTCTGGCGACGATCGCTGCGGCGACCCGGGAGCAGAAGTGGTGCGCCGGCATCGGGCTCGGCGAACCGGCCGTGTCCTCGATCGCCGACCTCGGCGTCGACCTCGACCATTTCGTCAACCTCGCGACCCCCGGCGAGGACTGGCTGCGGGTGGCTTCGATCCTCATCGAATCCTTCGACATCGTCCTCGTCGACCCCGGCTTCGCCCCGAGCGCTTCGGAACGGGCCCGACTCCTGGCGAAGATCCGCGAACGGCGGATGAGCCTCATCAGCCTCCGTCCCATGTCCGGCAGCACAGAGCAGATCGAGATCGCCGACACCCGCTGGTCGGGTGCCGAACACGGCCGCGGACGCCTGCAGTCCTGCCTCGTGCGTGCCCGGTCGCAGACGGGAAGCCACCGGTTCCTGCTGCCCGGACCGTCGGGAACTCCCGCCAGCGTCCCCGCAGGGACGCTGGAAGTCGTGACAGGCGGCGTCCCCGCGGGGACTGCGAACGCTGCAGCCGAAGCACGCACTGCCCCGGCCACAAGCCCGGACACAGATCCGGACATGGACACGGATCCGGACATGAGGACAGACCCGGGCACGGATACAGCCGACGATCCTCGGTGGTCGACGATCACACAGCTGCGGCAGGTGATCAGCCATGTCGGATGAGTCCGGCCGCACCCTCGTGCTCACCGTGCCCGACTGGCCGGCGGTGGCCGCTGCGGTCGAACACGACATCGCACCGGGCCGCCCTGTCGCGGTCCTCCACGCCGGCAAGGTCATCGCAGCCAATGCTCCGGCCCGTTCCGCCGGCATCACCGCCGGGAACAACAAACGCGCCGTGGGATACCGCTGCCCGGAAGCCCGCGTCGCGGTCTGGGACGAAGAGGCGGACAACCGACATTTCAGTGCCGGGGTCGGTGCCCTCGACAACCTCGTCGCCCGGTTCACCCTGCTCAGCCCGGGAACATTGGCGATTCCTCTTGACTCGCTCAGGCACGGCTACACCGACGAAGCCGATGCCGTCGAGACACTGGTCTCGGCTCTCGTCGATGACACAGGGTGGGAGTTCTTCCCCGGAATCGCCGGCACCGTCTTCGCCGCGGTCCTCGCCGCCGGGCAGGCGCGCCGGGTCGAACCCGGGCAGACCGTGGACTTCCTCTCCGCCCAGCCGATCACCACCCTGGAATACGCCGGCGCCGAGGCGACCGCGCTGATCGAGGTCTTCTGGCAGCTGGGGCTGCGCACCCTCGGTGACCTCGCTCGCCTGCAGACCACAGACGTGAACGCACGCTTCGGTGCCTTCGGTCGACATCTGCACGAGCTGGCCTCCGGGCGGGCAGGAGCCCCGCTCGCCGATCATGTCCGCGGCGAACAGCTCGACGTCGAACTCGATCTCGATGCCCCGACGACCCGCAGCGACACCCTCGGCTTCCTCGCCCGCCAGCTCGGTGCCGATCTGCTGGCCAAGGTGCGCAGACAGGGGCTGGTCTGCACCCAGATCACGATCGAACTCGATGCCGCAGCCGGCCAGTCCTCGTCCCGGACCTGGCGGATCGAGGATATGCAGGAGAACGCGATCGCCGACCGTCTGCGGTGGCAGGCCGAAGGCTGGCTGGCAGGAGTGGGCCGGGGTTCTCGTCCGGGACAGGATCCCCGCACGGCACAGCCCGACCCGCAGGCACTCGACATCGTCGACGAGCCGGCTCCCGACGCCGAGGACTTCTCCGACGACGGCATCATCGCGCTGCGTCTCATCGCAGCCGAACTGACCACCCCGATCGGTGCCACGCGCAGTCTGTTCGACGAGAACACCGGGCAGATCACCCATACGCTCGAGCGTCTGCAGGGGCTGTTCGGTCCCGATGCCGTCCTGGTTCCGGGCCTCCAGGGCGGGTGGGACCCCGCCGAGACGAACCTGTGGACCCCGTGGCAGCAGGCGGCCGTCCCCGAACGCAGCCCTGCCGCACCCTGGCCCGGGGCCCTGCACGCACCCCGTCCGACGACCGTCGAGCACTCCGCCGTCGACGTGCTCGCCGCGGACGGCTCTCCGGTGGAGGCTCGCCCCTCGGGGCTGGGGGCGGTGCCGGCGACGATCAGATTCCCCACCGGGCAGACCGAGGCCATCACCGACTACTCCGGTTCCTGGCCCATCGAATCCGGATGGTGGGATCCGAACCGAGCCGTCTACCGCACCCGGCTGCAGGTGGTCACCGATGCCGGCCGTGCCTTCCTGCTGAGCAAAGAGCACGGTCAGTGGTACCTCACCGGCCGTTACCGCTGACCGGCAACCTGCTGACCAACGACCCCACCTGAGAGGAGGAGACCCGATGGGATTCTCGAACCCGCGCACACCGTGGTCGAAGCTGGCGCGCCGCCTCGAAGGCAAGGACACCCCGTCCTCCCCGGCGGACAAACAGCCTGCTGGCGAGAACCCGGCAGGAAAACAGCCTGTCGACAAGCACGCCGACGGCTCCGATGCCCCGGCGTTCTCCCGTCCCGACCGCTACCAGGTCTCGGTCGGCCCCGGCGGTTCGGACGGCCGCGGCCGCTATCAGGGCCCGACAGGCGCCGGCAGCGCTCAGAGACCGAACCTCGGACCGCTGCTGCGTCAGAGCAGCGTGGACTGGGCGGAGCTGCATGTGCATTCCCAGTTCAGCTTCCTCGACGGAGCCTCCGACCCCGAGGAGCTCGTCGCCGCCGGTGCCGCCGCCGGGCTGAGCTCCCTGGCGCTGACCGACCACAACGGGCTCTACGGTGCCGTCCGCTTCGCCCATGCCGCCGCCGAGGTGGGGCTGGACACCGTGTTCGGCTCCGAACTGTCCGTGGGGTTGACCGAGAAGATCCCCGGCCAGACCGACCCCGATGCCACCCACCTGCTCGTCCTCGCCCGCAGCGTCGAGGGTTACCACCAGCTCTCTCAGATCATCACCGAGGCGAACCTGCGCGGTGAGAAGAACCGTCCGCTCTTCGACCTCGCCGAACTCGCGGCCGAGGACGGAGACTGGATGATACTGACCGGCTGCCGCAAAGGACCGCTGCGACGAGCGTTGGGCGACGACGACGGCGGGCTCAGCGCTCTGCGCGAACTCACCGCACTCTTCGGACCCGACCGGGTCGCCGTCGAACTCAGCCGGGACGGAACCCCGGATGACGACGAGAGGCTGCGCCACCTCGGCGATCTGGCCCAGCGGACGGGACTGCCGATCGTGGCCAGCAACGCCGTCCACTTCGCCACCCGCGCCCAATGGAAGTCCGCGCAGGTGAGGGCCTCGGTGCGGTCGCGGCTCTCGCTGGATGAACTGGCCGGGTGGCTGCCGGCGACGGCGAGCGCACGCATCCACACCGGCGAGGAGATGCTCGCACGCTTCCCGCGGCAGGCTCTGGGCAATGCGGCGCGGATCGGGCGGGACTGCTCCTTCGTCCTCTCCTCGGCCCGGCCCGACCTGCCGAAGGCGCCGATGCCCGATGAGACCGAAGGGGAGACCTATCTGCGCGGCCTCATCGCCGAACGCGGACGGCATCGCTACGGAACGAGAGCCGAGAACCCCCGAGCCTGGGAGCAGCTGGACCGGGAGATGGACATGATCGCGCAGCTGGGGTTCTGCGGATACTTCCTCATCGTCTTCGACATCACCGAATTCTGCCGCCATATGGGCATCTTCTGCCAAGGGCGGGGATCGGCGGCGAACTCCGCGGTCTGCTACGTCCTGGGCATCACCGCCGTCGACGCCGTCAAACACGGGCTGCTCTTCGACCGGTTCCTGTCCCCGGACCGGAAGGGGTACCCGGACATCGACATCGACATCGAATCCGGCCGCCGCGAAGAGGTCATCCAATACGTCTACGACCATTTCGGCCGCGACCGCGCCGCCCAGGTTGCCAATGTCATCACCTACCGGGCGAAATCGGCCATCCGGGACGCCGCTTTCAGCCTCGGCTACGCCCCCGGCCAGCAGGATGCGTTCTCGAAGTCGAGCAACCGGTGGTCGAGCCTGCCCGATGCCGAGGACTCCCCGGTGCCCGCCCCGGTGCTCAAGGTCGCCGAGGATCTGCTCGGCTCACCGCGCCATCTGGGCATCCACTCCGGTGGGATGATCCTGGCCGACCGTGCCATCGGCGAAGTCGTGCCGATCGAGAAGGCGACGATGGGCCACCGCACCGTCGTCCAATGGGACAAGGACGACTGCGCGGCCATGGACCTGGTCAAGTTCGATCTGCTCGGTCTGGGCATGCTCACCGCCTTGCATGAGATGGTCGGCCTCGTCCACCGCCACACCGGGGTCCTCATCGACCGAGCGGAGATCGATGACGACGACGCAGCCGTCTACGAGATGCTCTGCCGTGCCGATGCCGTCGGGGTCTTCCAGGTCGAATCCCGCGCCCAGCTGGCGACTCTGCCCCGACTGCGGCCGGAGACGTTCTACGATCTGGCCGTGCAGGTCGCGCTCATCCGCCCCGGCCCCATCCAGGGCGGCTCCGTCCATCCCTACATCCGTCGCAGGCAGGGCCTCGACGAGGTCGAATACCTCCATCCGCTGCTCGAGAAGTCCTTGGCCAAGACCTGTGGGGTGCCGCTGTTCCAGGAGCAGCTGATGCAGATGGCCATCGACGTCGGCGGGTTCACCGGGGCCGATGCCGACCGGCTGCGGCAGGCCATGGGCTCACGTCGGTCGGAGAAGCGGATGGCCGAACTCGCGGAGAAGTTCCGGACAGGTGCCCTGGCCCGCGGGGTCGCCGAGGACACTGCCGAGGCGATCTTCTCCACCATCGCGGCCTTCGCGAACTACGGGTTCCCCGAATCGCATGCCATCAGCTTCGCGAACCTCGTCTATCAGTCCGCTTGGTTCAAATACCACCACCACGCGGCCTTCACCGCCGGACTGCTGCGCAGCCAGCCGATGGGCTTCTACTCCCCGCAGTCCCTCATCGCCGACGCCCGCCGGCACGGGGTGCCGATCCTGCCCGTCGACATCCGATGGTCGCAGGCGGCCACGGATCTCGAACGGGTCGACCCCGGAAGGCCGGGGCACACCATCGCCGAGGCGGGGGCCGGGGACGGGGGCACCGCCTCGGCGGGGGAGCTGGGGATCCGCTTGGGACTGGACACGGTCGCCCATGTCGGCTCCTTCGCCGAGGTGATCGTGACCGAACGTGACAACGCACCGTTCACCTCGGTGGCGGATCTGGCCGAACGCACCGGAATCGGAAAGCAGGCCCTGGAATCGCTCGCCACGGCTGGAGCCCTGTCCGGATTCGACCTCGACCGACGGCAGGCGCTGTGGCTGGCCGGGGGAGTCGCCGGTGCCCATCCGGGACTGCTGCCGGGAACGGCGAGCGTGGACTCGGCCCCGAGCCTGCCGGCCATGGACGCCTTCGATACGACCCTGGCCGAACTCTTCTCCACCGGGATCACCGTCGACGGCTACCCCACACAGATGATGCGCGAGACGCTGAGCGCCCGCGGATACTCATCGACCGCGGATGCGGCGCGTGCGGCGGACGGAACCCGGATGACGGTGGCCGCGATCGTCACCCACCGGCAGCGCCCGGCGACCGCCTCGGGGATCACCTTCATCAACCTCGAAGACGAATTCGGGATGCTCAATGTGGTGGCCACGGCGGGGCTGATGAAACGCTTCCGTACGGTCGCGACCTCCCGCAACGCCCTCGTCGTCACCGGGCTCATCCAGCGTGGGGGAGACGTGGTCAGCCTCTACGCGCACAAACTCATTCCCCTCGAAGTGCAGCTGCCGACGAAGGCGCGGAACTTCCGCTGATCGTCGGTGCCGCACACGTGACAGCGGCACGACACGGTGTGACGAAACATGACACATGATGACGCCAACATGACACACATGCGGGTGCAAGCCGGCGAAAACGATGACAGTAGACACATCACATCGACCTCGACCGACAACACCGCCACCGCACTCACACAGGAGAGTCACCATGACCCAAGCATTCGAAACCCGCCAGATCCATGCCGGACAGGTCCCCGATCCGACCACCGGTTCGCGCGCCCTGCCCATCCACCAGACCACCTCGTTCGTGTTCAACGACGTCGACCACGCCGCGGCGCGCTTTGCGCTGACCGACGTCGGCCCCGTCTACAGCCGCCTGACGAACCCGACAAACGAAGTCGTCGAGAACCGCATCGCCGATCTCGAAGGCGGCGTCCACGCCGTCCTCACCGCCTCGGGCCAGTCCGCGGCCTTCCTCGCGATCACGAACGTCGCCGGAGCCGGCGACCACATCGTCGCGAGCTCCAGCCTCTACGGCGGAACCGTCAACCTCCTCGACGTCACCCTGCGCAAGCTCGGCATCGACACCACCTTCGTCGACGTCGACGACCACGAAGCATGGAAGAACGCGATCCAGGACAACACCAAGATCCTCTTCGGCGAGGTCGTGTCGAACCCGCGCTCAGACATCCTCGACATCGAAGCGATCGCCGGAATAGCCCATGAAGCCGGTGTGCCGCTCATCGTCGACAACACCCTGGCCAGCCCCTACCTCGTGCGTCCGATCGAATTCGGCGCCGACGTCGTCCTCCACTCCGCCACGAAGTACATCGGCGGCCACGGCAACTCCGTTGCCGGAGTCCTCGTCGACAGCGGCAACTTCGACTACGGCGCACAGCCGGAGAAGTTCCCCGGCTTCAACGAACCCGACGCTTCCTACAACGGACTCGTCTTCGCCCGCGACCTCGGCGCCGACGGAGCTTTCGGAGTGAACGTGTCCTTCGGACTCAAGGCCCGCGTGCAGGGCCTGCGCGACCTCGGACCCTCGCTCAGCCCGACGAACGCATTCCTGCTGGCCCAGGGCATCGAGACCCTGAGCCTGCGCATCGAACGCCACGTGGAGAACGCGAACAAGGTCGCTTCCTACCTCGAAGCCCACGAGCAGGTCGACCGTGTCGCCTACGCCGGACTCGAGTCGAGCCCCTGGAACGGCCTAGCCAAGAAGTACCTGCCGAACGGTGTGGGTTCGGTGCTCGCCTTCGACATCGCCGGCGGATACGACGCGGCTGTGGCCTTCGTTGACGCCCTCGAACTGCACTCGCTGGTGGCGAACATCGGTGACGTTCGTTCGCTCGTCATCCACCCGGCTTCGACCACGCACGCTCAGCTCGACGAGGAAGCTCAGAAGGCCGCCGGAGTCAACCCTGCCCTGGTGCGTCTGTCCGTGGGCATCGAAGGCGTCGACGACATCATCGGCGACCTCGACAAGGGCTTCGCGGCAGCAGCGGCGAAGGCGCAGACCGCGGCCTGAGATGACCATCCAGAGCACTTCCGTCGAACGGATCCTGGGCTTCGGTACGGACTCGGGGCACACCTTCGGCACGGTCGAGATCGCCTATGAGGCCTTCGGCACCCTCAACGCCGACCGGTCCAATGCGATCCTCATCGAGCATGCTCTGACCGGCGACACCCGCGTCACCGAATGGTGGGCGGGTGTCGTCGGCCCCGGGGAAGCCGTCGACACCGACAAGTACTTCGTGGTGTGTGCGAACTCCCTCGGAGGCTGCTCGGGAACGACCGGGCCGCAGTCGTCCTATGATGACGGCCTGGCCTACGGCTCCCGATTCCCTCGGGTCTCGATCCGCGACATGGCACGCCTGGAGCATAATCTCGCCCAGATCCTCGGCATTGACTCCTGGGTCGCCGTCATCGGCGGATCCATGGGAGGTGCGCGAGCGCTCGAGTTCGCTCTGTTGGATTCCAGGAAGGTCCGCAAATGCGCGGTCATCGCTGCACCGGCCTTCTGCGAAGCCGACCAGATCGCCTGGGCGATGATGCAGGAGCGTGCGATCGAACTTGACGCCGACTACTACTCCGGAGACTATTCGGCCGTCGGCAGCTTCCCTGGTCATGGTCTCGGACTGGCCCGGCAGATCGCGCACCTGACGTATCGCAACGATGCCGACCTCAATGAACGCTTCTCCCGTCGGCTGCGTTCGGAGGACTACTACGAGGTGACCTCGTACCTGGATCATCAGGCCAAGAAGCTCACCGCCCGGTTCGATCCGCACAGCTATATCGTGCTCACACGTGCCCTGCGCGACCATGATGTGCGCCGAGGTCGCTCCTCCGACCTCACGGTCGCACTGGCCGACGCCTGCACCGACAACCTCGTGGTCTCCGTGTCCTCGGATCGGCTGTTCCCGCCGGAACAGGTGGGCATCCTCGCCGAGGCGCTGCCGGGGAGAGTGCGACACCACATCATCGACTCCCCGGTCGGCCACGACGGGTTCCTCACCGAGACAGAGAAGATCTCCGCGGTGCTCGCCGACTTCCTCACCGACTGAGACCGAGGGGGTTCTCAGACGATCACAGGCGTCTGACAGGTCCACCGGCGGCCGCAGACACCGTTCTCCCCAAGCACCAGAAGACCCCCGCAGACCGTTCGCTGCGGGGGTCTTCTGGTGGGCCCGGATCACGGGCCTGCGGTCACCGTGCGGCGGCCTTCGCTTTCTTCTTCGCGGCCTTGCGCAGCTGCTTCTCGTCGATTGGGAAGTCCTGGCGAGCTCGCGCCCGGCGGTAGTAGTCGGCGGCCTCGGCCTGACGCTCGGCTTCGACACCGGAGGCGATGGTGGCCCGACGGTGGACATCCGAGTAGCCGAATGCCGAGACGAGGTCGAGGGCGTTGGCCGCGAGCTTCTGGCACAGACGGTTCAGCGTCTCGTTGATCTGGCGTGCACGCGACATCGGCAGGCGACCGTACATGAGGTGCCAGGCCATATGCTTCTCGATCAGTCCGAGACCGTAGGTGTCACGCAGACGACGGAAGGCCTTGGCCTGATCGGCGTCGGTCTGCTCCTTCATCTTCTCGTCGAGTGCCTTCCACTTCTCGAGCTCGACATAGGCGCGTGCCATCTCGATGAGCTCATGCTGGTGGACGTTGAACAGATCGGCCGCCTGCGCGGCCGGCATCTTCGTCGCAGGCCGCAGCGCCTGAGCGACTCCGGCGACCATGACCTCCAGACGCGTTTCGAGCAGGGTCCGCTGCAGGCGTCCCGACCTGATCCGCTTGTCGCCGAGGTTCGGGGTCAGCGCATCCGAGATCGCCCGTCCGGCATTGGCCAGACCGGTGCGGTAGAGCGTATGTTCGGCGGCCTGGGTGCCGATGAAGCGGGCGGCTCCGCCGACGTCGAGGTTCGCGAAGTCCTTGGCATAGTCGCCGAGGAGGCGCTTGGCCACGAGCTGCAGCAGCACCGTATTGTCGCCTTCGAAGGTGACGTAGACGTCGAGGTCGGCGCGCAGCCCCACGAGGCGGTTCTCCGCCATGAATCCGGCACCGCCGCAGGCCTCACGGCATTCCTGGATGACGTCGAGCGCCATCCAGGTCGAGTCGGCCTTGAACGCAGCCGCCCGGGTCTCGAGCAGAGCCCGGTTCTCGTCGGAGTCATCGGCTCCGGCGAAGACCTCTTCGAAGGAGGTCAGCAGCTTCTCGTGCGCGAACGCCGAGGCATAGACGGCGGCGAGGGCCGGCATGAGGCGACGCTGATGCTGGCCGTAGTCGAGCAGAGTCGTCTCGGCGTATTCATCGCCGGCCGTGAACTGCTTGCGCTCGAGTCCGTAGCGCACGGCGATGTCGAGGGCGATCTTCGATGCGACCACGGAGGCGCCGTCGAGTGAGACCCGGCCCTGGACCAGGGTGCCGAGCATCGTGAAGAAGCGGCGTCCCGGCGATTCGATGGGGGAGGAGTACGCGCCGTCGGCGGTGACGTCTCCATAGCGATTGAGCAGGTTGGTGCGTGGGATCCGCACGGAGTCGAAGGCGAGGCGACCATTGTCGACTCCCTTGAGTCCGCCCTTGTAGCCGTCGTCTTCGATCGAGACTCCCGGCATCGGCTCACCGGCCTCGTCGCGGACGGGCACGAAGAAGGCATGCACCCCGTGCTTGACACCCTTGGTGATGAGCTGAGCGAAGACGACGGCGGCCCGGGCATCGCGGGCGGCGTTGCCGATGTACTCCTTCGTTGCGGCCCGGAAGGGGGTCTCGATGACGAACTCTTCGGTTGCCTCATCGTAGGTGGCGGTGGTCGCCACGTTCGCCACATCGGAGCCGTGCCCGATCTCCGTCATCGCGAACGAACCCAGCAGCCGGCCGGACTGAGCGTCGAGCAGCCATTTCTGATGCTGCTCCTTATTCCCGAGGTGGAGGATCGCGCCGCCGAAGAGTCCGAACTGGACGCCGGCCTTGATCTGGAGGCTGGGGTTTGCGGTCACGGTCTCTTCGAACCCGGCGACGTTCGTGGCGTGTTCGTTCTTTCCGCCCATCTCCGGTGACAGCCCTGTCATCGGCAGTCCGGTCTCGGCCATCATCATGACCCCGTCGAGGGTCTTCGCCCGTGCGGTGTCGAGATCATCGGCCGGATCGTCATGGGTCGACGACGCTTCGGCCAGGGTCCGCCCGAGTCGGCGAGCTTCTGCCCACTGTCCGTCGAGGACGTCGTTGATGGCTTTCGGGTCAAGAGACAGCTTCATTATTCTACTCCTCGTTGTTCGGGCAGGGTTGCCCAGAGCCAATGGGTGATGGTGGTGGCGAATTCCTCGGGCCGGTCCGGTCGGGACAGCCACGTCTCAGTGGCGGCGCGCACGAAACCGATCGCTCCGGCCGACCACAGCCGAGCCTGCTCCCCGCTCAGGCCGAGGCGTTCGGCCAGCTGCCCGGCAACGGAATTGAAGAAACCGCCGGTCTCCTCGGGCGCGAACCGGTTGACCGCGGTGTCGCAGAAGCGATACACGTTCGGAGAATTCGCGGCGAGCGTGACGAATGCGCGGATCATCGCGGCCAGGGACTCCTGCGCCGCGGCTGAGCCCTCGCCCTTCGCCGAGGCGGCCGCGGCCTCATCGAGAGACCGGACGATGACGCCCATCGCCCATTCGCCCATGGCCGCCTGCAGACCTGCCCGGTCGGTGAAGTATCGGTAGAGCACCGACTTCGACGTCCCGGTCGCGTCCGAGATCTGGTCCATCGACATGTCGTCGCCGTACTCCTCGACGACGAGCCGCACGGAACGCAGAAGTTCGCGACGACGCTCATTGCGATGCTTCTGCCATCTCGTCGAGCGACCGTCTGTGATCGATTTCATGTAACCGACAGTATCAGGTACTGTCGGTATCGGCTAAATCAACCACTCGGAGGTGCACATGTCCGCTCCCAACAACCGCGCCGTCATCCTCGGCGGCAATCGAATTCCCTTCGCCCGCTCGAACAAGCAGTACGCGAAGGCCACGAACCTCGATATGCTCACCTCGACCATCGACGGGCTCGTTGCCCGCTTCGGACTGGCCGGAGAGAACATCGGCGAGGTCGCCGGAGGTGCAGTCCTCAAGCATTCGAAGGACTTCAACCTCACCCGGGAAGCCGTGCTCGGCTCCGCCCTGGCACCGACGACGCCCGCCTTCGATCTTGGTCAGGCCTGCGCCACCGGCCTCGAAGCCGTGGTCAGCCTCAACAACAAGATCAACGCCGGGCAGATCGAATCCGGAATCGCCTCGGGCGTGGATTCGACGTCCGACGCTCCGATCGTCATCAACGATTCGATGCGCGAGATCCTCCTCGAGCTCACCCGTGCGAAGACGATGGTGCAGAAGGCGAAGATCGCCTCCCAGATCCGCCCCGCCTACCTTGCACCGCAGGCTCCGAGCACGGGCGAACCGCGCACGGGCTTGAGCATGGGCGAGCACCAGGCGATCACCACCGCCGCCTGGGGCATCAGCCGGCAGGCTCAGGACGAACTCGCCGTGGCCTCCCACAAAAACCTCGCCGCGGCATGGGAATCCGGTTTCTTCGATGACCTCACCACCCCGTACCTCGGGGTCAGCCGCGATACGAACATGCGTGCCGACTCGACCGTGGAATCCCTGGCGAAGCTCAACCCCGTCTTCGGCAGGAAGCTCGCCGCCGAGGCGACCATGACCGCCGGCAACTCGACTCCGCTGACCGACGGCGCCTCCTCGGTGCTGCTGGGCAGTGAGGACTGGGCCGCCGAACACGGATTCACCCCGTTGGCGCGCCTTGTCGATGCCGAAGCAGCCGCCGTCGATTTCGTCGACGGCGACGAAGGTCTGCTCATGGCCCCCGCCTACGCAGTTCCGCGGCTGCTGGCCCGCAACGGGCTGACCTTCGACGACTTCGATGTCTTCGAGATCCACGAAGCATTCGCCTCCACTGTGCTCTCGCACCTGGCCGCCTGGGAATCCGAAGAGTTCTGCAAGGACAAGGCCGGACTCGATGCGGCACTGGGCACCATCGACCGCGACAAGCTCAACCCGCTGGGCTCGAGCCTGGCCGCGGGTCACCCCTTCGCCGCCACCGGCGGGCGGATCATCGCCAGCACCGCCAAGCACCTGAAGACCACCGGCAAGAAGCGCTCCCTGGTCTCGATCTGCGCCGCAGGCGGACAGGGACTCACTGCGATTGTGGAGGCAGCATGAAAGACACCTATCTCTCCCTCGTCAACGGACCGCTGAAGCAGGTGGCCAAAACCCTCGGCCTGCCGCAGCCGGTGGAACTCAACCGCTTCGGCTCCACCCCGGCGTCCTATGAGAACAAGCCGGTCCTCGTCCTCGGCACCGGTGCGGGAGCCCAGGGGCTGGCCGATCAGCTGCTGGAGAACGGACTCGAGGTCCGCCGCAACGCCCAGACCGGGGAGAAGCTGCGGGCCGTCATCGCCGTCCTCGACGACGCGCAGTCCCCAGCCGACCTGTCACCGGTCGTCCTCGAGATCGGCGCCGCCCTGCGTTCACTGGCCGCCTGTGGCCGAGTGATCACCATCTCGACGGCACCGGATGCGCAGAGCCAGACACCGGAGCAGGCCGCCACCGCCCAGGGCATCACCGGCTTCACCCGGTCGGTCGCCCACGAAATGCGCGCCGGCGCCACAGCCAACGGAATCCTCCTCGACGGCGTCGACCTCACCGCGCCCTCGGTGACAGCGGCGCTGTGGTTCCTGCTCTCCGGCAAATCCGCCTATGTCTCCGGTCAGTTCCTCACGGTGTCTTCGGATGCCGGGCAGCGGCTGAGCCTAGACGAATTCATGTCCACCGGTGACGCCGGCCCGCTGGCCGGACGCACCGCCGTGGTCACCGGTGCCGCACGCGGAATCGGAGCCGCGATCGCCGAGAACCTCGCCCGCGACGGCGCCTACGTCATCGGCGTGGACATGCCGCAGGCCGGGCAGGCGCTGGCGCAGGTGATGAACCGGATCGGCGGCAAGTCGCTGCAGCTCGACATCACCGCAGCCGATGCCCCGGACAAGATCACCGAGGCGCTCGGGGCACCCGTGGACATCCTCGTCCACAACGCCGGCATCACCCGCGACAAGATGCTGGCGAACATGGACGCGGCCAAATGGGATTCGGTCATCGCCGTCAACATCGCCGCGCAGACGATGATCAATGCGCGCCTCTCGGAGAAGGGACTCTTCGCCGACGGCGCCCAGATCGTCTCCCTGGCCTCGACCTCGGGAATCGCGGGCAACCGCGGCCAGACGAACTACGCGACTTCGAAGGCCGGAGTCATCGGACTCACGGCCGCCTCGGCGGAGGACTTCGGCGCCCGCGGGGGAGCGATCAATGCGGTGGCGCCCGGGTTCATCGAAACGGATATGACCGCGAAGATGCCCACCCTCACACGCCAGGTCGCGCGCCGGCTCTCCAGCCTGCAGCAGGGCGGTCAGCCGGTCGACGTCGCCGAAGCCATCGGCTTCCTCGCCTCCAGCGGTGCCCGCGGCATCAACGGGCAGACCCTGCGCGTCTGCGGTCAGAACATGGTGGGTGCATGATGGCGGATTCGATGCTTCCCGTCTACGCCCGTGCCCTGCTCAAGACGCTGCCGGTGGGACCGCGCACCGGTCCGGAGCTGCCGGACCATGCGATCGATCGCAGCATTCCGCTCGAATCGGTCGCCTATGCGGGCTTCGCCCATGTCGTCGGTTACGGCTTGAGCGATATCGTCCACCCCGGCTATCTGCACATCCTCGGCTTCCCGCTGAGCATGCAGCTGCTGGCCGACCCCGAAGTGCCGCTGCCGATGATGGGGATGGTCCACATCCACAACCGCGTCGACATGCATTCGCAGGCCCGCCTCGGCGAGGTCGTGGATTTCCACCTCGAGCTGGCCGGTCCCTTCGAGCACACGAAGGGCACGACGATCGAGGTTCGGCTCGAGGCGAAGGTCGACGGTCGTCCCGTGATGGACGAGGTGTCCACGTACCTGGCCAAGGGGCGCAAGCTCTCCGGAGCCAAGCCGAAGGCGCAGGTTCCGCACCTCGAGTTCACGGCGCCGCAGCCCAGTGCCCTGTGGCGTCTGGATCCGATCATCGGTCAGCGCTATGCGAAGGTCTCCGGTGACTACAACCCGATCCACCTCAACGGTCTGGCCGCGAAGGGATTCGGATTTCCGCGGCAGATCGCCCATGGGATGTACAGCGCCTCCCGGGCGTTCTCGGCGATGGATCCGCGGCTCGAGTCCTACCGCTGGGATGTGTCCTTCGCGAAGCCGATCCTGCTGCCCGGCACGGTCGGCTATGCGCTGACCGAAGGGCGTCGTCACGAGGCTGCGCAGTCGGCCGTCTTCGACCTGAAGAACGGCAAACCGCACGTCCTGTCGCAGGTGGCACACCTCGACTGATGGCGTGATAAGTGCAGTGCGTCACAAAAGCCGATTTCGATTTTGCGACACCGTTTCGCGCATGTAGAGTTATCTCTGTTGCCAGCGCGAGTGGCGGAATTGGTAGACGCGCTAGCTTGAGGTGCTAGTGCCCAACTTATCGGGCGTGGGGGTTCAAGTCCCCCTTCGCGCACAACGAGGAGACGGCCTCCGGATTTCGATCCGGGGGCCGTTTTCGCATTCAGGAGTCGGAGTCGTCTGCGGCACGGGGGCATCCGGCTTCCACGGGTCGAAAGTTCATACGCCGCGCCCTGTCAAGCTGTTTGGAGTCACTCACGCTGCTAGCGTGTCTATCTCT
>NZ_JBQDYQ010000044.1:0-28280 GCF_052105255.1 Brevibacterium sp. | reverse complement strand
CGCGCCAGGTTGCTGGGCCGCCGTCAGGTAGCAAGAAGGGGTGGGGTTGACCGGACGTATCGCCTCGGCAATCATGGGAATGTCCCATTTCCGATCAAGGACGTCGCTCAAGTGAAGTGAATCCTCATACCGTGACTTGCGGGTGCCACGGGCCCGCAGCGCTTCTGCGTACACGAAATGAGGACCCTCATGCCCACAGCCATCACTGTGTCCGAACTGGACTACCGCCTCGGCGACGATACCGAGATCTTCTCCGGACTCACCGCCACCATCCCTGCTGACCTCGTCGGATTGGTCGGCGACAACGGAATCGGCAAATCCACCTTCGCCCGCATCCTCGCCGGTCGACTGCGAGCCTCGTCAGGAACCGTCACGGGTGCCGATGGCGCCGTCTACATCGACCAGCTGCTGCCGCATTCCACGCAGCGGGTCGATTCCGCATTGGACATCGCCTCCGTTCGACAAGCGCTGGGCCGCGCCCTGGCCGGAGAAGCGACTGGCGCCGACTTCGACCTCATCGGCGATGACTGGGACATCGAAGCGCGAGCCCTGGCGGCGCTGTCCGAACTCGGGCTGCAGCTGAATGTGAGCGATCTCGACCGGAGTCTGAGCAGCTTCTCCGGCGGACAGGCCACACGCATCGGACTGACCCGAGCGGCACTGGTCGGCGACGCCTGGCTGATCCTCGACGAACCGAGCAACAACCTCGACGAGGATGGGCGGGCGCTGCTGACGACGCTGCTCACGGAACGCCGCGGACCGACCCTCGTCATCTCCCACGACCGAACTCTGCTGACCCAGATGAACTCGATCATCGAGATGACCGACCGGCTGCGCGTCTACGGAGGGAACTTCGATGACTACGAAGCCATGGTCGCCGCTGAAGAGGAAGCCAAGCAGCAGAAGGTCACCGATGCGAAGAAGTCCCACGAGGTCGAAAAGCTACAGCGGATCGAACTGGAGACGAAGCTCGCACGAGCCGACCGGAAAGCCAAGAGGGATAAGGAGAGCAAACGTCGACCGAAGATCGTCATGAACGGGCTGACGAACTTCGCCGAGAAGTCAGCGGCCAAACGGCGTGGCGACAAAGCCGCCGACGAGGCGGCGGCCTGGGACGAACTCACCGCTGCCAAGGATGCCCTGCGTCGGACATCGAGCGTCCGCCTCGACCTGCCCGACACCCAGGTCCATTCGACCAAGCGGGTCCTCGAGATCTCCACAGCCGCCTCGGCGAAGTCCGAGCGACCACAGACGATCGTCGGGCCGGAACGGATCCGACTGACCGGACCGAACGGGGCCGGGAAATCGACCCTGCTGGCGGCGATCCTGGCGGCCGCGGACGGCCGTGCCTCAGACGGTGGCGCCGCGGATGACCGTGCTGCGGACAGCGGCGGCCCGCCGGTCGCCGAACTCTTCGGCGACCTCGACATCACCGTCGCCGCCCCGACAGCCCACCTCGACCAGCAGTACCGACTGCCGGGAGAGCTGACGGTGATGGAAGCGGTGCGATCGGGCAATCCGCAGCTCGACCCGCACCGCGTCCACGAAGTGCTCGCGGCCATGGGACTGCGCGCCGGACGCACCGGCCAGATCTGTTCGACCCTGTCGGGTGGGGAGCGCTTCCGCGTCGCCTTGGCTTCAGGACTCCTCCAGGATCCGGCGCCGCAGCTGCTCATCCTCGACGAACCGGGCAACAATCTCGACCTGTCATCGCTCGAAGCGCTGGTGACCGCTCTCGAAGGATTCGGCGGTGCGATGGTGATCGTCACCCACGACGACCGACTCGCCTCCGAACTCTCCGTCGACACCGAATGGGACGTGCGGGAATTTCTGCGCTCCGAATCAGTTGATGTGAACATATGAGTCGACGCTACGGGGGAGGAGCGCGTCCGCAGCGGCACGGATTCCGGGCGTGAACAGGTGAGGAGAAGCAGGCGAATGTGCGATTTTGACTTGACTGGGATAATGGTTGCGTGAGTGTCATCAGCCCTGCCCCAGAAACCGCATCCCCGACGCCCGAAACAGCCCTGCGCATCGGGCCGATCGAGCTGTCCTCGCCCGTCGTGCTCGCGCCCATGGCCGGAATCACGAACACCGCCTTCCGCCGCCTGTGCCGCGAATACGGAGCCGGCCTGTACGTGACCGAAATGGTCACCACCCGGGCGCTGGTCGAGCGCAATCCGAAGACGCTGCGCATCATCCACCACGAACCGTATGAGACCCCGCGCTCCGTCCAGCTCTACGGAGTCGACCCGGTGACCATGGGCCAGGCCGTGCGGATGCTCGTCGAGGAGGACCGGGCCGATCACATCGACCTCAACTTCGGCTGCCCCGTGCCCAAGGTCACCCGCAAGGGCGGCGGCTCCGCGCTGCCGTGGAAACAGGACCTATTCACCTCCATCGTCACCACGGCCGTCACCGAGGCGGCCCGCCGGGACGTGCCCGTGACGGTGAAGATGCGCAAGGGCATCGACGCCGACCACACGACCTTCCTCGACGCCGCCGAAACCGCTCGCAACGCCGGCGTCGCCGCCGTCGCCCTGCACGGCCGCACCGCCGCGGACCTCTACTCGGGGACCGCGGACTGGGACGCGATCGCCCGGCTCAAGGACCACCTCGGCGACACCGTACCGGTGCTCGGCAACGGGGATATCTTCGCCGCCGAGGATGCCCTGGACATGATGGCCAAGACCGGCTGCGACGGCGTCGTCATCGGGCGCGGCTGTCAGGGGCGGCCGTGGCTGTTCGGTGACCTCGCGAACGCGCTGAACGGCAGCGACGAACGCCACCGTCCCGGTCTCGCCGAGGTGGCGCGCGCGGTGTACAAACACGGCGAATACCTCGTCGATCACTTCGAGGACGAATTCCTCGGCGTCCGTGACCTGCGCAAACACATCGCCTGGTACTTCAAGGGCTACCCCGTCGGAGGAGAGCTGCGCAGTCAGCTGGCCATGGTCTCCTTCCTCGAGGAACTTGCCGGACTGCTCGACCAGCTCGACAAGGACGCCCCCTATCCGGGAGCAGCCGCCGAAGGGTCCCGCGGCCGCACCACCCGGCCGAAGAAGCCGCACCTGCCCGAAGGCTGGCTGGACTCCCGCATCTTCGATCCCAGCGGGAAGTCGCTGCTGTCGGAGGCCGAACTCGACATCTCAGGAGGATGAGAATGCCCTTCGACACTCACCCGCACACCTCGGTGCGGACGGGTACCGTGGCGGTCTACTCGCCCTGGGACGAGGAGCGGTGGGTGAGCGAACCGGCGAAGAATCCACGACGTTCGGCCTTCCAGCGCGACCGTGCCCGCGTCCTCCATTCCTCGGGCCTGCGCCGCCTCGGCGCGAAGACCCAGGTCGTGTCCCCGGGCACGGACGATTTCGTCCGCACCCGCCTCACCCACTCCCTCGAGGTGGCCCAGGTCGGACGCGAACTCGCCCGCTACCTCGGCTGCGATCCCGATATCGTCGACACCGCCTGCCTGTCCCACGACCTCGGGCACCCGCCCTTCGGCCACCACGGAGAGACGATCCTCGATGCCCTGTGCGCCGACATCGGCGGCTTCGAAGGCAACGCCCAGACCCTGCGCCTGGTCACGCGCATCGAACCGAAGGTCATCGCCGATGACGGCCGTCCGGCCGGTCTCAACCTGTCCCGCGCCAGCCTCGACGCATTGACGAAGTACCCGTGGCCGCGGGCCGAAGCCACGGCCGGTCGCCGTGACTCCGGGGTGCGCAAATTCGGTGTCTACGATGACGACCGTGCTGTCTTCGACTTCTACCGCGACGGCATCGACAACGGCCAGAGATGCATCGAAGCCCAGGTCATGGACTTGGCCGACGACATCTCGTACTCCGTCCACGACGTCGAGGATGCCATCGTCGCGGGACACCTCGACCTCGCCGACTTCGCCGCCGATGACCGTCGGACCGAACTCTTCGACATCACCCGTCAGTGGTATCTGCCGGAGACCACCGATGCGGAGATGGACAAGGCGCTCGGCCGACTGCAGGCGGCCGCCTACTGGCCCAAGGAGGCCTTCGACGGATCCCGTCGGGCCCAGGCCGGTCTCAAGCACATGACCAGTCAGCTCATCGGGCGCTTCGTCGGGGCCGCGGAATCCGCGACCCGTGAGGAATTCGGGTGGGAACCCCTCGCCCGGTACTCCGCCTCACTCGTCGTGCCCGAGACGACCACCGTCGAGATCGCCGTGCTCAAGGGCATGGCGACGCTGACGGTGATGGTCGCCGAGGATCGACTGCGACTCCATGACATCCAGGCGGCAGTCATCAACGAACTCGCCGAATGGTACTCGCAGTCACCGGACAAACTCGATCCGATGTTCCGCGCCGACCACGCCGAGGCCGCCGACGACTCCGCACGGCGGCGCGTCATCGTCGACCAGATCGCCTCCCTGACCGACCATTCCGCCTGGGCCCTCTACCATCACCTCAACGCCGGAGCGGGGGATCGGCTCTAGACCATGGCCGGACTCATCAAGCGCGAGGACATCGACGAACTGCGCAGCCGCACCCGCATCGACGAGGTGATCGGGGAATTCGTCACCCTCAAGACCGCAGGCATCGGATCGCTCAAGGGCCTGTGCCCGTTCCACGACGAGAAGACTCCCTCGTTCACGGTGCGCCCCCAGGTCGGGATGTACCACTGCTTCGGCTGCGGTGAATCCGGCGACGTATTCACCTTCCTGCAGAAGGTCGAACAGCTCAGCTTCGTCGAAGCCGTCGAGACCCTGGCCGGCAAGGCCGGAATGCACCTGCGCTACGAGGACGGGAAGGGCCCCGACCGGGAACAGGCCAGCCGCAGGCAGCGACTGCTGGAGATGCACGAAGTCGCCGGGCGCTTCTTCGCCCAGGCGCTGGAATCCGAAGCCGGGCAGATCGGTCGCGAATTCCTCACTGGCCGCGGCTTCCCCGCGGAGTCGAGCCGAGTCTTCGGCATCGGCTTCGCCCCGAAATCCTGGGATGGACTGACGACACACCTGCGCAGGGCCGGATTCACCGATGAGGAGATCCTCGCCGGCGGCCTGGCCAGCGAGGGCGGACGCGGAATCTACGACCGGTTCCGCGGTCGGGTGATCTGGCCGATCAAGGACATGACCGCCCGGACCATCGGCTTCGGCGCCCGCCGACTCTATGACGATGACAAGGGGCCGAAGTACCTCAATACCCCGGAGACCGCGCTGTACCACAAGAACCAGGTCCTCTACGGCCTCGATCTGGCGAAGAAGTCGATCGCGAAGACCAAGCGCGTCGTCGTCGTCGAGGGCTACACCGATGTCATGGCCGCCCACCTCGCCGGAGTCGACCAGGCCGTGGCCACCTGCGGTACGGCCTTCGGCGCCGAACACGTGAAGATCATCCGCCGCCTCCTCGGCGACGACCCGACCGGGCAGGTGATCTTCACCTTCGACGGCGACGCCGCCGGTCAGAAGGCTGCGCTCAAGGCCTTCGAATTCGAGAGCCTGTTCAGCGCCCAGACCTTCGTCGCCGTCGAACCCGACGGCCTCGACCCCTGTGACCTGCGGATGAGGAAGGGCGACGCGGCCCTGCGCGAACTCATCGACGGGTGCAAGCCGCTCTTCGAATTCGTCATCACCACCGCGATCGCCCGCTTCGACCTCGACACCGTCGAAGGTCGGATCTCCGCGGTCCGCGCCGCCGCCGAGGTGCTCACCGACGTCCGCGACCGAAACAGTCTTTCGCATTACTACCGGTTCGTCGCCGGCCGCATCGGCGTCGACATCGATGAGGTGGAGGCGGCGGTCCGCACCGCCGCTCGCCAGCCGAAGCAGAACAGACGGCCCGCCGAGGCGCCCGCCCGTCAGTCGTCATATCGCGACGGTCCGCCGCCGACGCCGACCGCGCCCGCACCCTCGACGTCAGCCGTACCCGGTTCGGGGTCAGGGTCCGGTGCCGGAACCGGACCGGGGCACGCCCCGTCCGGGGGCGCACGCGAGCCCGGGCCCGCCTCGGCGGGCGAGGCCTCCGACGAACGCGGCCTGGAATACGTCTACGAGGAACGCCCCGACGTCTCGAACCTCTCGGCCCCGATCAGTCCTGCCCGGCTGAAGACGGAGAAGGGCGCCCTCATGGTCGCCCTTCAACATCCGGAGGTGGTGAATGCGAAGCTCTTCGACTCGCTGTCCGCGAAGGCCTTCGAACACCCCGGCTACCGGCGGATCCAGGACGCGATCGGACAAGCCGGGGGACTGGGTGCCGCCGGCCCCGCCCAGTCGAAATGGGCCGAGCGCGTCCTCGACGCCGCTGCCGAGGACCTCAGACCCTATGTGGCTCAGCTGCTCGTGACCCCGCTGCCGGTGATCGAAGGGGACGGGATCGACCGGTTCGCCCGCGGCATCGTCGCCCGCCTCTTCGACTACGACCTCGAACGCATCGCCAAGGAACTCCACTCTCGCCTGCAGCGCCAGGACACCGCCGACGGAGCAGGCCAGGCTGCACTGCTCGGCCAGCTGCAGACCCTCGAGCAGCACCGGGCGAGGCTGAAGACGCTGATGTAGAACACTGCACACAGTGAAATAGTGCACAATTGCAGATTTGCAGTTGGTGAAAGTTTGCACCTGGTGCAAAATGGACGTATGCCCGTTGATGAATCCCTGCGCTCGAAAAAGGCGCGGCTGACCCGCAGCGCCCTCCACGAGGCGGCGATCACCCGCGTCCTCGAAGACGGCCTGGCCTGTGCCACCGTGGCGACGATCGCCGCCGACGCGGGGGTGTCCACACGCACCTTCTTCAACTACTTCGAGACGAAAGAGGACGCGATCGTCGGCCTCGGATCCGAGGTCAGCGTCGATGAGGGCCTCGCCTTCGACTACGTCCACAGCCCGGCCGGACTCGACACACTTGCCGAAGACACGGCGCGCTTCGTCCGCGAAGCGCTGCTCGTCGGCTCCGTCGATCCCAAACTTCCGGCTCGGCGCCGCCGCCTCTTCGCTCTCTACCCGGAACTCGTGAGCAAGAGCTTCGACCGGGCAGAAGAACTCGAAGAGATCGTCACCTCTCACGTGCTTGAGCGACTGCGCCACCTCGGCCAGGAGTTCTCCTCCGAGGAGTCCGCCTGGCGCAGCGCGCGGATGCTCACCCAGCTCTGCCGCGTCCCGCTCAACCATGCGGGACAGACGATCAAAGCCGATCTCGAAGCGGTCGAGGGCAAAGGCGGAACCCAAGCGATCTTCGAAGACTCCCTGAGCCTGTTCCGCAAGGTACTGGACCGACTGCAATGACGAAAGCTGTGATGAGAAGCAACCACGAAACCGATGAGAAGGCGATGACGGCAACCACCTCGAAGAACTCAGCACCCGCGGGACCCGACGCACAGACCGAGCCGATGGCCACCTCGGCGATCATTCTGCTCTTCGTGGGCCTGATGATCGCGATGTTCATGTTCTCCCTCAACCAGACGGTGCTGGCGACCGCGCTGCCGACCATCGTCGGCGAACTCGACGGCGTCGACCAGATGCTGTGGGTCTCCACCGCGTTCATGCTCGCCTCGACGATCATGATGCCCGTCTACGGCAAGGTCGGTGACCTGTTCGGACGCAAACCGCTGTTCATGTTCGCCATCTGCTGCTTCCTGCTGGGATCGGTCTTCGCCCTGATCGCGAACGAGATGTCGACGCTGATCCTCGGCCGCGTGCTCCAGGGCATCGGCGGCGGCGGAATGATGATCCTCTCACAGTCGATCATCGCCTCCGTCGTCCCCGCCCGCGAACGCGGCAAGTACATGGGCATCATGGGCTCGGCCTTCGCCGTGTCGTCCGTGGCCGGACCGCTCATCGGCGGCTGGCTGACCGAAGGACCCGGCTGGCGCTGGGCGTTTGCCATCAACTTCCCTCTGGGCATCATCGCCCTCATCGCCGCCGCCGTGTTCCTCAAGGTGCCCAAGCATGACAAGGGCGCAGGCAAGCGTCCGAAGATCGATGTCATCGGCATGGCGCTCGTGTCCATCGTGACTTCCTGCATCGTGCTCACCTCCGCTTGGGGCGGACACGACTACGAATGGGGATCATGGCAGATCAACGGGCTCATCGTCACCGGAATCATCGCCGCAGTCGCCTTCGTCTTCGTCGAACTCAAGGTCAGCGAGCCGGTCATTCCGATGCACCTGTTCGCCAATCGCGACTTCCTTTTGTGCACGATCGCCGGTCTCTTCGTCGGCATCGGCATGTTCGGTGTGCTCTCCTACATGCCCACCTACCTGCAGATGGTCCACGGCATCGATGCCACCGTCGCGGGACTGATGATGGTGCCGATGATGGGCACCATGCTCGTGTCGTCGACGCTCGTCGGATTCATCGTCTCCCGCACCGGCAAGTACAAGAAGTACCCGCTGACCGGCATCCTCATCATGGCCGCCGCACTCGTCCTGCTCTCCCAGCTCAAGGCCGAGAGCTCGGCCTGGGAGACCATCGGCTGCCTGGCGCTGCTCGGACTCGGACTGGGCTTGAGCATGCAGACTCTCGTCCTCGTCGTCCAGAACGCCTTCCCGGTGTCCATGGTCGGCACCGCGACCGCCTCGAACAACTACTTCCGACAGGTCGGCGCCACCTTGGGCATGGCCTTCATCGGTTCCGTGTTCACCCAGCGGCTGATGGACAACATCAAGTCCGGAATCACGGAGATCGCCAAGGCCTCCCCGCAGGGTCACATGCCCAAGGTCTCCTCGACCGGGCTGACCCCGGAGATCGTGTCGAAGCTGCCGGAGCCGATGCATTCGCTCATCATCACCTCCTACAACGATGCCCTCGTGCCCCTGTTCCTGTGGGTGGCTCCGCTGGCGGTCCTCGGTTTCGTCTTCCTCTGCTTCCTGCCCAACACTCCGCTGGCGCAGACGCTGAAGAACGAACCGGCGAAGCGGGAGAACCTCGACGTCGCAGCAGAGAATGCGGGGGCCGTGTCCGCGTCGGTTTCCACCCCGGTCGAGGCTTCATCGGTTAGTGTGGCAGAAAGCCCACTGTCCAAGGAGCCGAGGAATGACGGTACTGACCATACTCAACGCACCCGGGACCGAGATCCCCGAGCTGATCACTGATCTGGGGGAGCGGGACGGGATCGAACTGCGCATCGCCGAGGCGTCGACCCTGTCCCAGGCGCTGCCCGGCACCGATGTGCTGCTGATGTGGGATTTCTTCTCCACCGCACTCAAGGATGCCTATGCACATGCCGACCGGCTCGACTGGGTCCATGCCGCCGCGGCGGGCGTCGATTCGCTCCTCTTCGATGAGCTCGTCGACTCGCCGGTGACGGTGACGAACGCCCGGGGGATCTTCGACCGCCCGATCGCCGAGTTCGTCCTCAGCTACATCCTCATGCATGCGAAGAGCTCGATCGGCTCGCTGAACGACCAAGCGGAGGGGAAGTGGAACCGCCGGTCGACCCGCGATATCGCCGGCACCAAGGCGCTCATCGTCGGCACCGGTGCGATCGGCCGGGGCATCGCCCGCCTGCTGACGGCCGTCGACATCGAGGTCACCGGAGCCGGGTCGCGCGCCCGCAGCGGCGACCCCGACTTCGGTGAGGTCATCGACTCCGCCGCCCTGCCCCAGCATGTGGCCGGATTCGACTGGGTCATCGACATCGCACCGCTGACGGAGAAGACCGAGAGGCTCATCGGCGCCGAGGCATTCGCCGCCATGGATGACACCGCCGTGTTCATCAATGTCGGACGCGGAGACACCGTCGACACCGACGCGCTCGTCACTGCGTTGCGCGACGGGCAGATCGCCGGGGCCGGGCTCGACGTCTTCGACGAAGAGCCGCTGCCGGCCGACCATCCTCTGTGGGCGATGGACGATGTCATCATCACCCCGCATATGAGCGGAGACACGAACGGGTGGAGAATGCGGCTGGCCGAGCAGTTCCATCGCCTGTTCGAGGCGTATCTGGCCGGGGAGCAGTTCCCGCACACCGTGGACAAGAAGCTCGGGTACGTGCGGTGAGCCTGGCCGACGACCCTGCGGCGCAGCGGGCGTTCCTGGCCAGGGTGATCGCCGAACTCATCGCTGTGCGCCGTGCCCGTCTGCTGAGCATGCTGGTGCTCGCCCTGGCGATGCTCGTCGCCGGACTCGGTGCCGCCGTCCAGGCTCAAGGCGATCACATCGATGCGGTGCTGCTGTTCTCGGCATTCAGCCTCATCATGATCGGCATCGTCTGTGCGCTGGGCGCGATCATCGCCTGGACGCGGATCAACCGGGACGTGCTCGATTCGATCGCGGCCACCCGTCCGGCTCGAGCCAAGGCGCCGCGGACGCGGAACGCCGGACTCGCCGTGGCCCTCGGCTTCGCCATCATCGGGATCCTGTTCGGCATCCTGCTGTGGGCTCAGACGCCGGTCCTGGCCGGCGCCGTCGTCATCGCCTGCCTGCTGCTGTCCTGCCTGGGACCCATCTGGGCGAATGAGCTGGCCAACGCCGATGACCGACTCGCCGTCATCCTCGACAGCGACGACGAACTGGCTGACCGATTCGCCAGTTTCACGCCGATCTGGCTGCATGAAGCCATGGAGTCCGATGCCGCGGAGTGATTGACACTTCCCGCTGCTGACCAGACGTCCCGAAACCGGCAGAACCTCCCGTTCCTGCGGGAGGTTCTGCCGTTCCCACGGGGTTGCGGCACGAAGCGGAGGGCATGCGGCCCAGGGTGCGGGATGGCGCCGAGGATGTGCTGAACCACTGGCGCAAGGCCCGGCGGGGACGGCGACGGACGTGAATGACGAAGGTGCCCGGAGTCGTGAGACTCCGGGCACCTGTCTCAGCCAGTTATCGAACGCTCATCCGAGCGTTGCGGTGGGCCGCCTCGGCGATATCGATATCAGGGAAAAGCCGGGACGTCGACGTCGGCCATCTTGGCCACGCAGCGCACGACCTGGCAGGAGTAGCCGAATTCGTTGTCGTACCAGACGTAGACGACGACGCGGTCCTCGTCGACGATCGTGGCCAGACCGTCGACGACACCGGCGCGCTTGGAGCCGACGAGGTCGGTGGACACGAGCTCGGGGGAGGTGACGTAGTCGACCTGGTTGCGCAGCGGCGAATGCATCGACACTTCGCGTAGGAACGTGTTGAGCTCGTCGACCGAGGTGGCCGTGTCCAGGTTGAGGTTGAGGATCGCCATCGACACATTCGGGGTGGGCACGCGGATCGCGTTGCCCGAGAGCTTCCCGGCCAGCTCCGGCAGAGCCTTGGCCACGGCCTTGGCGGCACCGGTCTCGGTCAGCACCATGTTGAGGCCGGCCGCGCGTCCCCGGCGGGAGCCCTTGTGGAAGTTGTCGATGAGGTTCTGGTCGTTCGTGAACGAGTGGACCGTCTCGACGTGGCCGTTGCGGACACCGAACTTGTCGTTGATGGCCTTGAGCACCGGGGTGATCGCGTTCGTCGTGCACGAAGCGGCCGAGACGATGGTGTCCGTGTCGAGGATCGCGTCGTCGTTGACTCCGAAGACGATGTTCTTCACATCGCCCTTGCCGGGAGCAGTGAGCAGGACCTTCGACGCACCGGGGCACGCGAGGTGCTTGGACAGGCCCTCTTCGTCGCGCCACTTTCCGGTGTTGTCGACGATGATGGCGTCATCGATTCCGTAGGCGGTGTAGTCGACTTCCGACGGGTCATTCGAGTAGATGACCTGGATGAGGGTGCCGTTGGCCTGGATGGTGCTGTTCTCCTCGTCGACGACGATGCTGCCGTCGAAGGCTCCGTGGACCGAGTCGCGGCGCAGCAGGGAGGCGCGCTTGACGATGTCGTTCTCCCCATTGCGGCGCACGACGATCGCACGCAGACGCATACCGGTGCCGCCGGCGCGATCGATGAGGATGCGGGCGAGCAGACGACCGATGCGACCGAAGCCGTAGAGGACGACGTCGCGGACCTCGCCCTTGCCGGACTGAGATTCGACGACATCGGCGAGCTCGGAGGCGAGGAAGGCGTCGACGTCGGCGTTGGGATCATCGAGCTTCTCGATGAGACGGCCCAGATCGATGCGGGCCGGAGCCAGGTTGAGACCCGACAGCGCCTTGACGATGCGGTGGGTGATCTGGATGTCGAGCTCTTCGCCGAGGAAGTGGCGAGCATAGCGGTGCGCCTTGATCATGCCCGTCACCGACTTATTCAGCAGCGACCGCCCGAACAGGGTGAGCAGCACGTCGTTCTCACGGTACAGGCGTCCGACTAGCGGAATGAGTTCTTCGGCGGCGGTCTGCTTCTTCGCCCAATCGTTCAGGCGAGCAGTCGTAGCGTCAGTCAAAGGTCGTGTCCCCTCGGTCAGTTGAAACGGATGCGCCCACAGTCTACCGTCTCGCCTACTCGCGATCGGACCGGCGTTCCTCGAATCGTTTGAAGCCCAGCAGGGTCAGCGCCACGATTCCCGCACCGGTGATGAGCGCGCCGAGGCTCTGCGCCTGCACCTTCGGTTCGACGAACCGGTATTCCGGCTCCTCTTCGCGCGGCCGAGGCGGTTTCGCCGTGCCGATCCAGGCGGCGATGAACAGGATGATGCGGGCGAAGACGTTGAGCGTGAGCATGATCGCGATGATCGATCCGAACACGCCGGCGGCCTTGTTCCCGGAGAAGAGATTGACGAGCACGGTGGAGAAGTTGATGAGGATGAGGAACGCGGTCGCGCCGATGAGGGAGCCGCGGTTCTTCGCCTGCTTGTCGACCGGCTTCTCCGGCAGCATCGTGAACAGGAACCAGAAGATCAGCCAGGCGGCGCCGAAGGTGAGGATGACCGGAACGATGAACAGCAGACTGCCGGCGAATCCGCCGAGCCCGAGGAAGTCGGCGATCATCGAGCGCAGACCGGTGCCGACGACCGTGAGCGCCACGGCCAGGAGGAGGCCGATGATGAGGCCGATGAGGGTGACCACGTTGTTGATGACCTTGCTGACGAAGGACTTCTCCGGCACGGCATCGTCGAAGTCGTCGTGCAGCTGAGCTCTCACCGCGGCACCGAGGTTGCCGATGAATCCCTGACCTGTGTAGAGGCCGGTGAGAATACCGATGATTCCCACTCCCTGCCAGTCGAGGAGGAAGCTCTCGAGCTGCTCGGTCAGCGAGGAGTTGCCGGCGGTGAAGGTCTCGATCTGCTTCGTGACCTCGGGAAGGAGCTCGGGGCGTGCGACGTCGAGGACGAATCCGATGCTCGCGAGGCTGACCATGGCGATGGGCATGACCGCGAGAACGAGGAAGTAGGTGATCGCGGCACCGAACTGATTGCCCAGACGCTGTCCGAAACGCTGGACTGCGCGCACGAGGTGGGCGGGCCCGGGTCTGTTGACGGCATTGTGGCCGACCTCAGCGACGGTGTTGCGTGAGGCCAGTACTTTGGCAGGTGCCACGTGTGTGCTCCTTCGATGAGTATCCGCACGGTGCGTTCGTAATCCGGTCTGAGGTGTTCGTTTCCACACTAACCGCTGTGAGCGCACTGTGAGCGGCGGGCCGCGCCCTTATCCGGACTTTTGGCCATGCCGAACCCTGATCCGGACTCTCTCGCCGCTGCTGTCGCCGCTGCTGTCGCCGCTGTAGCCGCCGCTGTCGCGACCGCTGCCACAGGTGGGCTCACCGGCAGTCTGCCTTCCGGCTCAGCTGTGGCGGATGTCCTCTCGGCCGGGGTGGGCGCCGGGACCAGCAGTGCATCGGCTCCTCGAGGGAGCGGCTCGCCCGGAAGTCAGCTCACCCAGGCCGATGCCGTATGAGCGGGATCGACCTCTTCACCGGGCTTGACCGGTCCGGGAGCCGTCCCGTCGCCGAACGGCGATCCGCCGAACTTCCGGTCACGGCCGTGATCGCTGAGCCAACCCGAGAGATCGGGGCCCTTGGGCACGATCTGTGTCGGGTTCACATCCTGGTGGACGATGTAGTAGTGCTGTTTGATCTGCTCGAAGTCGACCGTGTCTCCGAAGCCCGGGGTCTGATAGAGGTCGCGGGCGTAACCCCACAGGTTCTCGAACGCCGTGAGCGGCTGCCGATTGCACTTGAAGTGACCGAAATAGACGGGATCGAAGCGCACGAGCGTGGTGAACAGTCGGACATCCGCCTCGGTGATGGTCTCACCCATGAGGAACCGTGACCGGCCGAGCCGATCCTCGACGATGTCGAGCGCGTTGAAGAGGCGATCGAAAGCGGCATCGTAGGCGTCCTGGGAACCGGCGAAGCCGCAGCGGTAGACCCCGTTGTTGATCTCCGTATAGATATGGCGCATCACCTTCCCCATCTCCTCCCGGGATTCTTCGGGCCAGAGATTCGGGGCGCCTGCGCGGTGGTAGTCGGTCCACTGAGTGGAGAAGTCCTCCGTGATCTGCGGGAAGTCGTTGGTCACGACGACGCCGGTGGGCACGTCGACGACGGCAGGCACGGTGATTCCGCGCGGATAGTCCGGAAAGCGCGCGAAGAACGCCTGCTGCAGCCGTTCGATGCCGAGCACCGGATCCACCCCGCCCGGATCGAGGTCGAACGTCCATGACCGCGCATCATGGGTGGGACCGGGCATCCCGAGGGAGATGACGTCCTCGAGCCCGAGGAGGCGACGGACGATGATCGTCCGGTTCGCCCAGGGGCAGGCGCGGGCGGCGATGAGGCGATACCGGCCCGGTTCGACGGGCCACTGAGCGTTCGGATCGTTGAGGATGCGATCGTCGATGTAGTTCGTATCGCGGTTGAATTCCGCACCTTCGGTCACGTAGCTGGGGGTGTGATCGGTGGACTCGGACATGACGCTGCCTCCCATGGGATCGACGAGTTCGACTTCTGTCCTCAGCTTACGACGTTGAGGCAAGCCCTCGCCGAGGCGGGACGACGTTCCCGCCCCGCCGTCCTCCCGGACGGCAGGCATTCATCCTCGCCGAGGTGGGACGACGACGGCCCGGGACGGACCGTTCGAGTCCGTGCCCGGGCCGTGCCCGCACGCTGTGCTCAGCGACTGTCCGTTGTCGGCGGCGATCGACCGTCGCCGGCGGCGTGTGTGCCTCAGCCGGCGTAGAGCGCGTCGATCTCGGCGGCGAAGTCTTTATTGATGAAGTGACGCTTGACCGACTGCTTGGCAGAGAGGTAGCCGTTCTCCTCGCTGAGCTCGATCGGCAGGATTGTGAATTTCTTGACTCCTTCGGCCCGCGAGACGGTCCTGTTCATCTGTTCGACGGCTTTGGCCACTTCGGCCTGGACCGCATCGTCCTCGGCGGCTTCGCGCAGATCCATCTGCGGCAGATCGTGGTTCTTCAGCCAGCCCGGCAGCATCTCCGAATCGAGGAAGATCAGCGCCGAGACGAACTTGCGGTTCTCGCCGACGAGCACCGGCTGGCCGATGATCGGGTGGCGACGCAGCACATCCTCGAGCGGAGCCGGGGCGACGTTCTTGCCGCTGGAAGTCACGATGATCTCCTTCTTGCGGCCGTTGATCGTGAGGTAGCCGTCGTCATCGAGTGAGCCGAGGTCACCGGTGCCGAACCAGCCGTCGTGGAACTCCTTGGCCGTGGCCTCGGGGTTGTTCCAGTACTCGCGGAAGACCGGCGCGCCCTTGGCCAGGATCTCACCGTCGGGAGCGATCGCCACAGAGGCGCCCGGCAGCGGAACGCCGACAGTTCCGATCTTCGACTTCTCCGGAATATTGACGGTGATCGGTGCCGTGGTCTCAGTGAGTCCGTAGCCTTCGAGAACGATGATGCCGAGTCCGCGGAAGAAGTGTCCGAGATGAGAGCCGAGTGCGCCACCGCCGGAGACCGCGTGAGTGACGTTGCCGCCCATAACTGCGCGCAGCTTCGAATAGACGAGCTTGTCGAACAAGGCATGCTGGAGCTTGAGGGCGGTCGGCACCTTGCCGGTGTCGAGTGCCTTCGAGTAGGCGACTGCGACCTGCTCGGCACGGCGGAAGATCTTCTCCTTGCCGCCTGTTTGAGCGGTCGCCAGCGCGGAATTGAACACCTTTTCGAAGACACGGGGCACACCGAGGATGAACGAGGGGCGGAAGCTGCCCATGGCGTCGGTGAGCTTCGTCAGATCCGACTGATGGGCGAGCAGAGCACCGTTGCTGATGGCCAGGACCTCGATGAACCGGGCGAAGACGTGAGCCTGCGGCAGGAACAGCAGGCAGCGCATATTCGTGTCGAGAACGCTGGGGATCTGGTGGCGAGCGGCCTGGGCGGTCTGCACGAAGTTCGCGTGGGTGAGCACACAGCCCTTGGGCTTTCCGGTGGTGCCGGAAGTGTAGATGATCGTCGCCACGGAATCGGAGCCGACCTGCGAGCGAGCGGCTTCGAGCTCTTCATCGGTGACGGCCTTGCCGGCTTCGGCGAGATCGGCGAAAGCGCCGTCGTCCCAGACCCGCAGCGCTGGCTCGTCGCGTCCGGCGGCCTTGGCTGCAGCACGCACCCGATCGGCATGCTCGCGTGATGCGACGAGCCCACGAGTGACATCGACGTCGGTGAGCATCCAGCTGAGCTGACTCTCCGAAGAGGTGTCGTAGAACGGCACGGAGATTCCGCCGGCGTACCAGATGGCGTAGTCGCTGAGCGTCCACTCATAGGAGGTGGGGCCGAAGATCGCGATCCGGTCACCGACTTCCACGCCCATAGCGATGAGCCCCTTAGCGACCGCCTTGACCTCTGCGAGGAATTCGGCCGCGGTCAGTTCGTTCCAACCGTCGCCGTCGGGCTTGGCTACCAGAGGACGGCCGGGGTTCTCAGCGACGGTGCTGAGGAAGATATCAGTGGTCGACGAGGTGGTATCGACCTCGAAACCGACAACGGGTGTTGACGACTGCGGCATGGTCGTTGAGCTCATGAGTCTCCTTCGAGGACGTAAGTTACTGCTCGGTTATCTTACAGTTCGGCCGGGTCTCAGTGAAATCGATCACGTTTGCCGAGATAACCGGCGTCCGCTGACCTGTGAGCAGTCTAACCAAGTCGAATCAGGGGGCGTTCAGAGTACGATGGTCAGAACCCGCTCACGTCTGTTCTGCGAAGGAAGGTAATGACGACGAACCCTGAGGAGACCGGTTTCCGCTATGATGCGGCGCTGGCCGAAAAGATCGAGAAGTCTTGGCAGCGCACATGGGAGGAATCGGGCACGTTCCACACCCCGAACCCCACCGGAGACCTCGGCGAGCTCGACTCCCAGGATGCTTCGTCGCCCTACGGTCCGCCGGCCGACCTGAGTGAGCGCGAATCCCTGTACATCATGGACATGTTCCCGTACCCCTCCGGTGTGGGACTGCACGTCGGCCACCCGCTGGGCTACCTCGGCACCGACGTCTACGGCCGCTACCAGCGGATGCGCGGACACAACGTCATGCACGCCCTGTCCTACGACGCCTTCGGACTGCCCGCCGATCTCTACGCGGTGCAGACCGGGCAACACCCGCGCATCACCACCGATGCCAATATCGCGAACATGACCGAGCAGCTGCGCCGCCTGGGGCTGGCCCACGATGTGCGCCGTCGCTTCGCCACGACCGACGACAAATTCGTCAAATGGACGCAGTGGATCTTCCTGCAGATCTTCAACTCCTGGTACGACACCGAGGCGACCACCCCCGACGGTGAAGCCAAAGGCGCGGCTCGTCCGATCGACACGCTCATCGAGCAGTTCGCCTCCGGTGCCCGCCCCACACCCGACGGTCGCGCCTGGTCGGAGCTGAGCTCGACGGAGCGCGAGAACGTCCTGCAGGGCTACCGCCTCGCCTACGTCTCCGAATCCCCGGTCAACTGGTGCCCAGGGCTGGGCACCGTGCTGGCCAATGAAGAGGTCACCGCCGAGGGGCTGTCCGAGCGCGGAAACTACCCGGTCTTCACCCGCCGGCTGCGCCAGTGGAACATGCGCATCACGGCCTACGCCGACCGCCTCATCGACGACCTCGACGCACTCGACTGGCCGCATGCCATCCACGCGATGCAGGTCAATTGGATCGGCCGCTCGAAGGGCGCCCTGCTGCGCCTGCCCATCGCCGGTGACGATGCTTCCGACATCGAGGTCTACACCACACGCCCGGACACCCTGTTCGGCGCCACCTACCTCGTCCTCAGCCCCGAACACCCGCAGGTCGCCGACCTGACCGCTGAATCCTGGGATGAGACGACCCCCGAGTCCTGGCGCGGGGGAGAGGCCACCCCCGCCGAGGCGATCGCCGCCTACCAGCGCGCCGCTGCGGCCAAGACCGACGCCGACCGGCAGCAGAGCCGGGAGAAGACCGGCATCTTCACCGGCTCCTATGCGCTCAACCCGGCCACCGGGGCACAGGTTCCGATCTTCATCGCCGACTATGTGCTCATGGGATACGGCACCGGAGCGATCATGGCCGTGCCGGCCGAAGACGCCCGTGACTGGGACTTCGCAAAGGCGTTCGGACTGCCCTATATCCGCACCGTGCAGCCTCCGGCCGACCACGACGAGGACGCGCCGTTCACCGGCACCGGGGTGATGATCAACTCGGCCAATGCCGAGATCGACATCAACGGCCTCGAGATCGACGCGGCGAAGGCCCAGGTCACCGAATGGCTGGCGGGAAAGGGACTGGCCACCGAGTCCACCCAGTACCGCCTGCGCGACTGGCTGTTCTCTCGCCAGCGCTACTGGGGCGAACCGTTCCCGATCGTCTACGACGAGAACGGCACCCCGATCGCTCTGCCCGACGAGATGCTGCCCGTCCAGCTGCCCGAAGTCGACGACTTCGCCCCGCGGACCTACGCGCCCGACGATGCCGACAGCCGTCCCGAACCGGCACTGAGCCGGAATCAGGAATGGACGAGCATCGAACTCGACCTCGGCGACGGTCCGAAGACCTACCAGCGTGAGACGAACACGATGCCCAACTGGGCCGGATCCTCGTGGTACCAGCTGCGCTACGCGGACCCGCACAACGACGAACGCCTCGTCGACCCCGCCAACGAGAAGTACTGGCTGGGACCGCGGGCCTCGAAACCGCGCGGTGGCGCCGACCTCTACGTCGGCGGACAGGAACACGCTGTGCTCCACCTGCTCTATGCCCGCTTCTGGCACAAGATCCTCTTCGACCTCGGGCACATCTCCTCGTCCGAGCCGTTCCACCGTCTGGTCAACCAGGGATACATCCAGGCCTATGCCTACACCGATTCCCGCGGCGTCTACGTCCCCGCCGCCGAGGTGGAGGAGAAGACCGAATCGAACGGTGAGCTGACGTTCTGGTACAACGGCGAACAGGTCAACCGGGAGTACGGAAAGATCGGCAAATCGCTGAAGAACTCCGTCATGCCCGACGAAATGTACGACGCCTTCGGCGCCGACACCTTCCGCGTCTACGAGATGTCGATGGGCCCGCTGGAACAGGACCGCCCCTGGGACACCCGCGCCGTCGTCGGTGCCCAGCGGTTCCTGCAGCGCGTGTGGCGACTCTTCGTCGACGAGGCCACCGGCGAGTCCGTGGTCGCAGACGGCGAGGCCGACGCCGAATCGCTCAAGGTCCTCCACCAGGTCATCGACGGTGTGCGCGAGGACATGGACCATCTGCGGTTCAACACCGCGATCTCCAAGCTCATCGTGCTCACCAACCACGCCACCAAACAGGGCGGCGCGACCCGGGATGTCCTCGAACCGCTGACGATCATGCTCGCGCCCTTCGCACCGCACCTGGCCGAAGAGCTGTGGTCACGTCTCGGTCACGAGTCGACTCTCACCTACGCGGCCTTCCCCGAGGCGGACCCGAACCACCTCGTCGCCGAGACCGTGACCTGCGTGGTCCAGGTCAAGGGCAAGGTGCGCGCACGGCTCGAAGTCGCCCCGGACATCTCCGCAGAGGAATTGGAGACGCTGGCGCTCGAATCTCCGAACGCCCTCAAGGCCCTCGGCGGTGCCGGAGTGCGCAAGGTGATCGTGCGTGCACCGAAGCTGGTCAACATCGTTCCCGACGCCTGAAGGCACGGCGATACTTTGCCGTAACACAGCATCTGGGAGACTGCATGGGTACGGGCGCCGGACGGCGGCACCCCTTCTTCGACTACGACTGGTGAGAGCATGACGAACGACAGAGTCCAAGACGAGATCCGACACGCCCTCGGCGTGCGACCGCAGATCGACCCGGCGACGGAGATCGCCCGCCGGGTCGAGTTCCTCGTCGACTATGTGCTCACCACCGGGGTCAGAGGACTCGTGCTCGGCATCAGCGGCGGACAGGACTCCACACTGGCCGGCAGGCTCTGCCAACTGGCGGTGGAGGACCTGCGCCGTCGCGGTGCCGAGGCCGAGTTCTGGGCCGTGCGTCTGCCTCATCATGTGCAGACCGATGAGTCTGACGCTCAGGATGCTCTGTCCTTCATTGCCGCCGACCATGAGCTGGCGATCAATATCGGCGCCGCCACGGATGCGGCCGCCGAGGAATACGAGAAGGCCACAGGAGAGCCGATCACCGACTTCGGCAAGGGCAACGTCAAGGCCCGGATGCGGATGATCGCCCAGTTCGAGCTGGCAGGGGAGAAGAAGGCGCTCGTCGTCGGCACCGATCACGCCGCCGAGGCGGTCACCGGGTTCTTCACGAAGTTCGGTGACGGTGCGGCCGACGTCATCCCTCTGGCGGGTCTGAACAAACGGCAGGGACGGGAACTGCTGCGCCACCTCGGTGCTCCCGACCATCTCATCGTCAAGGTTCCGACCGCGGATCTGCTCGATGACGAACCGGGGCAGACGGACGAATCCTCGCTGGGTCTGAGCTACGACCAGATCGATGACTTCCTCGAGGGGAAGGAGATCGAGCCCGCGGCCGCCTCGGCGCTCATCGAGAAGTACCGCCGTTCGGAGCACAAACGGCGGACCCCTGTGGCTCCGACGGATACCTGGTGGATCCGGCACTGAGCCCGACAGACGAAAACAGGTGAGGGCCCTCAATCTCTGAGGGCCCTCACCTGTTGATCGGTACTTCAGTCGTTGAACGGCGGGGTGCCCGAGACGAGTCCGAGTTCGAGAGCCGTCTGGTTGAACTCCCACCGGGAGGAGACGAAATCGTCGCTGAGGCGTTCGCCGCGGCTCTGGGCTTCGGTGTAGCCGCGCCAGCCGTCTTCCCGTGCGTCACCGGGGCGGATCTCACGGATCCCGGAATCATCGGGAGAGACCTGAGTCTCCTCCTTCACCCAGAGCGACAGCCCCTCGGCAGCCCGATAGAGGTTCATGAACGCGGTGTGCGAGCGCGGATTGTCGAAGCTGGCCTTCTTGAACTCGGCACAGAAGGTGGTGAGCGGTTCGAGCTCATCGACGGCGACGGTCGCGAAGGTCGCATCCAGTCGCAGGGACTGGACGAGACCCGACGAGTCCGGGATGAGTTCGAGGATGCGGCGGGCGCGACGCTCATCGGGAAGCAGTTCGACCGCGTCCTCCACCGGGGTCAGCCCGAGCGTGTCCATCCGCCCGCGCTCGACACTGAGCTGCTGCCGCAGCGCATCGATCTGCTGCTGGGCGCGGCGCCATTCGCCGTGGAACATCAGCAGTGCGGCGATCACGCCGAGGCACAGCACGAGTCCGATGATCCAGGCTGCGGAGTGCAGTCCGGGAATGGCGAAGGCGATGATGCCGAGCACGGTGAGCACAGCAAACGTCACGGCGGCCGGTGAGTTGGTGAGGAAATCAAGGAAACGCTTCACAATTCCAAGCCTACTGTTTCAACCTCCACATATCGTGGAACCGGGTGGCATATAGTGTGGTCGAAAACGCATGCCAACTGCCAGGAGAGCTCGGTTTGAAGATTTCAGTCATCGGTTGCGGATATCTGGGCGCGGTCCATGCGGCGGCCATGGCGTCCCTGGGTCATGAGGTCACGGGAGTCGACGTCGACACCGAGAAGGTCGAGGCGCTGATGTCGGGCCGTCCGCCGTTCTTCGAACCGGGGCTGAGTGAACTCCTCGTGAAGGCTCAGGAACGCGGAAAGCTCGAGTTCACCACCGACGTCTCCCGCGCCGCCGATGCGGTGGTGCACTTCGTGTGCGTGGGCACCCCGCAGAAGCCCGGCGAGTTCGCCGCCGATGTCACCTATGTCGATGCGGCCGTGGAATCGCTGCACCCGCACCTGACTGCCACGTCGGTGGTTGTGGGAAAGTCGACCGTTCCCGTGGGCACCGCCGAGCGTCTGGCCGGAATCATCGCCGACACCGGAGCCGCGATGATGTGGAACCCGGAGTTCCTCCGTGAAGGCCATGCCGTCGAAGACACTCTCCACCCGAACCGTCTGGTCTACGGAGTCGCCGACGGGGAGCCCGGGCAGGCTGCGGCCGCGACTCTCGACGAGGTGTACGCGTCGATCCTCGCCGACGACACCCCGCGGATGATCACGGACTTCGCGACCGCCGAGCTCGTCAAGACTGCGGCGAACTCGTTCCTGGCCACGAAGATCTCGTTCATCAATGCCATGGCCGAACTCTGCGAAGCCTCGGGCGCCGATGTCACTCAGCTCGCCGATGCGATCGGCATGGATGACCGGATCGGACGCAAGTTCCTCAACGCCGGACTCGGCTTCGGCGGCGGCTGCCTGCCCAAGGACATCCGCGCCTTCATGGCCCGGGCCGGCGAGCTCGGCGCCGATCAGGCGGTGGCCTTCCTCAAGGAGATCGACTCGATCAACATGCGCCGGCGTGTCCGGATGGTCGACATCGCCCGCGACGCCCTGGGCGGGTCGTTCATCGGCAAGAAGATCACCATCCTCGGTGCCGCTTTCAAGCCCGACAGCGACGATGTCCGTGACTCCCCGGCACTGGCCGTGGCCCGACTCATCGCCACCCAGGGCGGGCTGGTCACGGTCACCGACCCGCAGGCGATCGGCAATGCGCAGAAGTCGTTCCCCGAACTCGACTACGTCGCTGACACCGCCGAGGCGATCACCGGGGCCGAAGCCGTGCTGCTGCTGACGGAATGGCGCGAATACCGCGACCTCGACCCAGCGGCGGCCGCTGAGCTCGCGACCGGGAAGGTGCTCGTCGACGGTCGCAATGTGCTCACTCCCGAACTGTGGCGTGCAGCGGGCTGGACCTACCGGGCCCTGGGCCGTCCATGAGAATCGGGCTGGTCACCGACTCCACGGCGCAGCTCTCAGCAAGCGAACGCGAAGAGCTGGGCGAGGCCACCGGCGGCCTCTTCGCCGTGGTGCCGCTGACCGTGCTCATCGGCGGAGTCGCTTTCGCCGACGGTGAGGTCGATGCCGGGCATCTGTGCGCGACGATGACCGAGGGTGTCGAGGTCACGACCTCCATGGCCACCCCGACCCAATTCTCCGAGGCCTACGGGCGGCTGCGGGAGGACGGGGCCGATGCCATCATCGTCGTGACGATGTCCGCGGAGCTTTCCGGCACCCGCGATTCCGCGGTCGCAGCCGCAGAGGCCGAGGACATCCTCGTTGATGTCGTCGACTCGAGGACCACCTCGGCGGGATTGGCCGGGGCGCTGTCCGTGGCCGTGGCCGGGATCCGGCAGGGGCACGACGCCGAATCGATCGCCGGAACCATCGCCGACTGGTGCGCGGCAGAGACCCGTACCGTGTTCGCCCCCGGCAACCTCGAATTCCTGCGCCGAGGCGGCCGGATCGGTGCCGCATCATCGCTGCTTGGCAGGGCCCTGCAGATCGTTCCCGTGCTCGGCCTCAACGCCGGAGTCGTCGTTCCGCTCGCTCGGGTGCGCACTCGCGCGAAAGCGCTGGAGAAGATCGTCACTCTCGCCGTTCAGGCCGCCGCCGAGGTGGCCGACCCGGAGGACACCGTGCACGTGGAGGTGCAGAACGCCGAAGGGGAGATGGACGCAGCCGACGCCGAGCTGCTGAGCTCACGGCTCCGCGAACTCGGATTCGAGCCCTCGTTCAGGACGCTGTCGACGATCATCACCGCGCATGTGGGGCCCGGCACGGTCGGAGTGACCGTGCAGACGAAACCCTGACTCACACACCCGGGCCTGCATCCGGGCCTGGGGACGATCGTGTGACTTGACCACCTCAGCCCTGTGGACGCCGAACCCGTGTCCACAGGCCGGGGCGCTGTCATGGCCGTCGTGTGCCAGCAGCGCCTATCGTCGGGTCATGGCTGTGTCTCCGGATGATCGTTTCGCGGGCCTCCTGGGTGCCAGTGCCGAGCGCGGTGGTTGGGTGCCGGGCGACATCTATACCGCCGACACCGCCGGTGACGAGGCACCCGTCGAGCCGCGACGGGTGCGGCTGCCCGTTGTGGTGGCCCTGGGCATCGCCACGGTCGGCATCCTCGTCCTCGCCTTCTTCCTCTTCCGGCCCGCGCCACAGCATTCGCCTGTGGGCAGCGGTGGCGACCCCGGCGACGGTGCAGAAGCCGGTCAGTCGCCTGCTGTGACCGAGGATGGAGCCGAATCAGGCACAACCGCCTCGGCGACGTCCGGCGAGGCGAACGGGAAGGTGATCGTCCACATCACCGGGGCGGTGAACGATCCCTCTGTGGTCACCTTGAAGGCGGGCGCCCGGGTTCAGGACGCCGTCGAAGCCGCCGGAGGACTGAGCCCCGGAGCCGACGGCGAAGCGGTGAATCTGGCGCGCGTGCTCGCCGACGGTGAGCAGATCCATATCCCGACAGAAGGCGAAGCACCGGCAGCCGGCGTCGATGGTGCGGGGGCGGACGGCGTCGGCGCGGGAGGAGGCAGCGGTTCACCGGGAACCGCGGATTCTTCCGCAGCCGCGAACAGCGGAGCACCCGGGACCGGGAAAGTCGATCTCAACACCGCCGATGCCACGACTCTCGAGACGCTGCCCGGAGTCGGGCCGGTGACCGCACAGGCGATCATCAGCCACCGCAGCCAGCAGCCGTTCGCGAGCGTCGAGGATCTGCTGCTCGTCAAAGGCATCGGGCCGAAGACCTTCGAGAGCCTCAAAGATCTTGTCACCGTCGGCTGAATCGGACCGTCCCGGTTCGCGGTCTCGAGCGCGAGGGTCTGGGACGCGGGCGTGGGATCGCATGCGCGCCGGACTGGCACGGATGTCCGGGGCCGTGGTCGCCTCGATGCGGGAGCACGCGGCGCTGTGGCCGGGCTCCGTCCGTCTCCTCTGCTGTGCCGCGGGCCTGTGGGCCTGCGCACTCCTGGCACCGGGACCGTGGGCGCTGTTCGGCATTCCCGTGCTCGGGCTGGCCGGGATCGTGATCCTGCGACGGCACCACCACCTCGGTGTCGGGATCCTCGTCTTCACCTGTCTGCTGACCATCCAGATCACCGCCCTGGCCGCCGCACACGGCCCCGATGAAGAGGTCGAGACCACGGGGCTCGTCGTCGGCCACAGCGAACCCGGAGCGTCCGGATGGACGCGACTGACGCTGGTCACACCCATCGGGTTCACCCACGTGCTCAGCCCCGAAGCCGCCGCGGACGGAGCGAGAGTGCGGATGCGCACGACCCGCCTCGACGACATCCGCGCCACCGATGCAGACCCACACGTGCTGGCAGAACCGAACACACTGTGGCAGTGGCGAGAGACGCTTCGCACCGAACTGCGCGAGGATTCGGTGGCCGCCGGCAACGACGGCGGACGGCTGCTGCCCGGGCTCGTCGTCGGCGACACCTCACCGCAGGACGACCGGATGGTCGACGATATGCGAGTCGTCTCCCTCACCCACGTCTCGGCGGTATCCGGCAGCAACGTCACGATCGTCAGCCTCGGTGCCGGACTGCTCGCCGGAGCCTGCCGAGCCGGACCGCGGCTGCGAGTGAGCATCGGGGTGCTCACCTGCCTCGGCTACGTCTTCATCGTCGGCTTCGAACCCAGCGCCATCCGCGCCGCCGGAATGGCGATCGCGGCGGCACTCGTGTTCCTGCGCGGCGGCGGGATCTCCCCGGTCGCGGTCATGTGCTCGACAGCGAGCCTGCTTCTGGCCTTCGTCCCCGTGCTGGCCACCTCAGTGGGGTTCGTCCTGTCCGTGGTCTCCACGGCCGCGATCATGTTCGTCGTCCCGGTCCTGCTGCGCCGCCTCGCCGTGCACCTGCCTCTGCTGCCCACGGTGCTCGTGACCGCACTCATCGTGCCCTTCGTCGCCCAACTCGCGTGCACCCCGGTGCTCGTGGCGATCGATCCGCGCATCGGACTCTGGTCGGTCGCCGCCAACGCACTGGCCGCACCCGCGGTCATGCCGGCGACGGTGGCAGGATTTTTCAGCCTCGTGGCCACCGGCATCGCGACGACGGGACTGCCCGGAGGCGACTTCGCCCCGGCCCTGTTGGCCTGGATCGGATCGTTTCCGGCCTGGTGGATCGTTCTCGTCGCCCGAATCTGCGCCGCCCTGCCCGGTGCGGGCCTCGACTGGCCGGTGCCGCCGGTCGGAACGCTGTTGGCACTCGGGCTGCTCGGCCTGGCCGTGGTCGGAACCGGGATGCTCGTGCGTCGCAGGCTCTGGGGCCTGCCCGTGCTCGTTCTGTGCTGTGTGCTCACCGCCGCCGTCATCGTCACGGTGAGGGCGAAGCCGCCGGCCGCGGACTGGCTGGTGCTCGTCTGCGATGTCGGTCAGGGGTCGGCCGCGGTGATCAACCTCGGTGGCGGTCGCGGTCTCGTCGTCGACACGGGGCGCGAGCCGAAACCCATCGACACCTGCCTCGACTCATCCGGGATCGAAGAGTTGGATCTGCTCATCTCCCACTTCGATGCCGACCACTTCGCCGGTTACGCGGGCACGACGTGGGGGCGCAGGGTCGTCCGTCTGTACGTCTCCGCGAATGTCGCTGCCTCGCCCGAATCAGAGCGGGTGAGCGCTGACACCGGCGCGGAGGTGGTCCCCACCCACCGTGGCCAGACGCTCGACTTCGACTCGGCCAGTCTTGAGGTGCTGTGGCCTCCGGTGCGGTCGGTGCCCGCGGCGGAGGATGAAGAGCTGCGCAACGACGACTCCCTGGTGGTGCGGGTCGAGCAGGAGGGGCTGAGCACCCTGCTGCCCGGCGACGTCGGAGCCGAGGAGCAGTACGTGCTGGCCCAGCAGGTCCAGCCGGTCGATGTGCTCGTCGCGCCGCACCACGGCTCCTCCGATCTGGCTCCCGAATTCTTCGCCGCCGCGGCACCCGGTCTCGGTGTCGTCTCGGTGGGGGAGAACAGCTATGGACATCCGAGCGAGAAGTCTCTGCGGGCCTTCGGCCCCATGCCCGTGCTGCGCACCGATCACTGCGGTTCGGTCGCTCTCTACGCGCAGAGTCGCTTCAGCACCGGACACGACTGTCCCGAGGACAAGGGGTGAGCCCGTGAGTGAGGGTCCGTCATGTCGGTCGTGTCGGACGGCCGCGATAGGCTGGGGTCCATGGCAGTGAAGAAGACCCTGATCCCGTGGAGCTCGGCGAAACCGGCCCCTGTCGTCATGATCTCCGGTGGCGAATCGGTGCTCGTGCGCATGGCTAAGGACCGCATCGTATCGGCTGCACGGAAGCAGGATCCCGAGGAGATCGAGTTCGATGCTGCCGGATACCAGGCCGGTGAGCTGGCGATGGCGGCGTCACCGTCCTTGTTCTCCTCCTCGAAGCTCATCGTCGTCGATGCCGTCGAGAAGTGCTCGGAAGATTTCCTCAACGACGCGCTGGCTTATCTCGATGCCCCGAACGATGACGCCGTCGTGGTGCTGCTGCACGCCGGCGGCAACCGGGGAGCGAAACTCGTCAAGAAGATCGACTCCGTCGGCTTCCCACGTATCGACGCGGCTGTGGTGAAGAACGAAAGCGATCGGGCGAAGTTCGCTCAGACCCGGTTCAAGACCGCGAAGCGACGCATCGACGAAGCGGGAATGGCCGCGCTCATGTCGGCGCTGGGCTCCGATCTGGCCGAACTCAATGCCGGGGTCGACCAGCTCATCGAAGACACCGAAGGCACGATCACCGCCGAGGTCGTCGATCAGTACTACGGTGGACGAGTCGAGGCCACCGGCTTCAAGGTCGCCGATGCGGCAGTGGCCGGGGACGCGAAGAACGCGCTGAGTCTGCTCAGGCATGCGCTGTCGACCGGGTCCGATCCGGTCCCGCTCGTGGCGGCAGTGGCGATGAAGCTGCGCGGCATGGCGAAGGTGCAGGGATTCGCCGGCACCAGCGGGGAGCTGGCCTCGGAGCTGAAGATGGCGCCATGGCAGGTCGACCGTGCCCGCCGGGAGGTGAGGCGGTGGAACGAGGTGGCGCTGGGCCAGTCGCTCATCGCCGCGGCCGAAGCCGATGCGGCCGTCAAGGGCGGCGGACGCGACCCCGTCTATGCGGTCGAGTGGTTCGTCTCCGAAGTAGCCCGCCTAGCCCGCCAACGCTAATTGCTACCTGACGGCGGCCCAGCAACCTCGTGTGGAAACTCGCGACCTTGCTG